>JAJUHG010000119.1 GCA_029267995.1 Micrococcales bacterium | reverse complement strand
GTGGCTCGGCGCGGGTCACGGACTCGCGTGCGTGGCCGGGACGGTCGGGCTCGGTGGCGTCGTCCTCGTCACGTGGGTGCTCGCGGGCCAGGCGCGTGTCGCGGACGTCGTCGCGAGCCTCGGGCTCGACGCGCTCGGCGGGGTCGCGCTCGCGACCGCCCAGCTGGCCTTCGTGCCGAACCTCGTCGCGTGGGCCGTCGCATGGCTCGCCGGCCCGGGTTTCGCGGTCGGCGCAGGCTCGCACTTCGCGACGACGGGCGTGCTCGCCGCGCCCTTGCCCGCGATCCCGCTCCTCGGGGCGTTGCCGACCCCGGAGACCGTGACACCTGTCGCGGCGTACTGGCCGCTCGCGATCGTCGTGCTGGGCGGGCTCGCGGGGCTGGTGCTGCGCCGCCGGCTCGGGGGCGTGGGCCCGTGGCAGGCGCTCGGTGCGGTCGCGGTCGCGGTCGTCACGACGGGCCTTGTGACGGCGCTGCTCGTCGGGGCGGCGGGAGGTGCCGCCGGTCCAGGACGCATGACCCAGGTCGGGGCTTCGGGGCTCGTGACGGGGGTCGCGGTCGCCGCCGCGACGGGTCTTGGTCTCGTACTCGTCGCGGTCGGGACCAATGCGCGGGTCGTCGCGGGGGCCCGGCGGTTCGCGGTCCGCGGCGCGCGCGGCCTGCGCCGCCGCATGGCGCGCTGAGCGGACCTACCGCGACCTGTCGAGCCCTGTGAGGCGGCGCAGGTGCTCCTCGAGCTCGACACGCTGCGTGCGGTCGCACTCCTCGACGGCCTCGAGGGTCACGGCCCGCGACCGGCAGTCCTGCCACGCCTTCTGGACGGGCCATACGAGCGCGACCGAGCCGGTCGAGATCACGAGCAGCGCCGCGCTGAGGATCCCGACCATGAGGAGCGTGACACTCATGCCGCGCTCGGGGGAGCGGCGCACGCGGCGCAGCGTCACGATGCCGAGTACGAGGGCCCACAGGGCGAAGCCGATCGTCGCGAGGGAGAACGGCAGGGGCAGCAGGCTCGTGACGAAGCACGCGACGAGGAGCGTCGCGAACACGGCGAGCCGGCCACGGACCACGGGGTCGCCCGACGTCGGTGCTCGCCTGGGCCGCTGCTCGCTCACCTGAGCCATTGTGCCGTGCGGGGCGTGTGGCAAGGTATGCGCGTGCGAACACCGAACGGTCAGCCCGTGCCGGCCCGCGCCGAGCGGCGCATCGTCGTCCTCGTCTCGGGGACGGGCTCGAACCTCGCGGCGCTCCTCGCGGCGCACGACGACGGCGCCTTCGGGGCACGGGTCGTGGGCGTCGTGAGCGACCGCCCGGGGATCGGTGCGCTCGAGATCGCCCGCGCGGCCGGGGTGCCGACCGCGGTCGTGCGGCTCGCGGACTTCGGTTCGCGCGCGGAGTGGGACGAGGCGGTCGTGCGGGCGGCCTCGGTCTTCGCGCCCGACCTCGTGGTGCTCGCAGGGTTCATGAAGATCCTCGGTGCGCCGTTCCTCGAGCGCTTCGGCGGGGTGACGGTCAACACCCACCCCGCGCTGCTGCCCGCGTTCCCGGGCGCGCACGGGGTGCGCGACGCGCTCGCGCACGGCGTCAAGGTCACGGGGTGCACCGTGATGCTCGTCGATGCGGGGGTCGACACCGGGCCGATCCTCGCCCAGCGTGCGGTCGAGGTGCGTGAGGACGACGACGAGGCCGCGCTGCACGCGCGGATCAAGCAGGTCGAGGCGCCGCTGCTCGTCGAGACCGTGGGTCGCATCGTGCGTGGCGAGCTCGTGCTGCCCGAGGCCCGCCCGGTCGGCTGAGTCAGCGGGTTCGCGCCACCGCGCGACCGCGCCACCACGCGAGGGTCGCCTCGACGGCCTCGTCCCACGGTGTCGCGCGCACCCCGAGGGTCTGCTCGGAGCGGCTCGAGTCGACGAGGAACGGTGCGGAGAACTGGTAGGACACGCGGCGCACCTCGCGCAGCATCGGGGAGAAGGCCGCGCCGAGCGCGAGCACGGACGCGGGCACGGGGGAGATGCGGGGGTGGTCGACGCCCGCCGCCCGCGCGAACCGGCCCGCGACCTCGCGGAAGGTCTCGGCGGGGTGGTGCGGGGCGAGCCACGCGCGTCCCCACGCCGCGGGGTTCGCCCCGGCAGCCGCGAGGGTGCGGGCGAGGTCGGGGACGTAGGCGATTGCGTGCGGCTGGTCGGGGTCGCCCACGGGACGCAGGGTCCGGCCCGCGAGGAGCGGTGCAAGCATGCGTGAGCCGTAGTGCGCGGCCTCGCCCGCGAGCGGGCCGAAGTAGTCGGCGGCACGTACCTCGGTCACGCGGACCCGTCCCGCCTCGTGGCGAGCGAGCGCCGAGCGCCACATCGCTGCGCGCACGCGGCCCTTGGTCTCGGTGCTCGTGAGCGGGGTGTCCTCGTCCATCGAACCGTCGACCGGGCCGTGCCCGTAGAGGTTCGAGGTGGTGACCAGGACGGCGTCGTTGGCCTCGGCCGCGTCGAGGAAGGCCTCGTGCAGCGGCGGCCACGCGGTGACCCAGCGGTGGTAGGGCGGGTTGACGCAGTTGTAGATGACCTCGGCGCCGCGCGTGAGCGAGGTCAGGGCCCCAGGGGCCGCGACGTCGGTGGCTTCGTGCCGCACGGGCGCGGGAAGGGGCGTGGCGGGCGTCGAGCGGGACACGAGGAGAACCTCGTGCCCTGCCGAGGCGAGCTGGGCGGCGAGGGTCGTGCCGATCGCACCCTTGCCGACGACGACGTGACGAGCCATGGGTTCCTCCGCGGGGCTGAGTCCTCATGCGAGAGCGGTGCTCTCGGATGTGAGCGATGCTCGCACGCGCTGACGGACGGCGTCAAGAGCGGTGCTCTCGTTCGTGACGGACGCTCTCGAAATGCGGCATGATGATCGGGTGAGCACGCACGAGACGCCCCGCGCAGGAGGGGTACGCGCCCGCGCACGCGCCCAGTTCATGGCCGACCTGCTCGCGGTCGCGCGCCGTCGCCTCGCCTCCGACGGCCCCGCGGGACTGTCCCTGCGGGCGGTCGCACGCGAGCTCGGCGTCTCGAGCTCAGCGGTGTACCGCTACGTCGAGTCACGTGACGCGCTCCTGACCGCGCTCATCATCGAGGCCTACGACGAGGTCGGCGCGGTGTGTGAACGCGCACTGCGCGAGTCCTTCGCGAGCGGCGCGAGCCCGGCGCGCACCTGGCTCGCGGTCGGCCACGCGTTCCGCGCGTGGGCCCTCGACAACCGTGCGTCCTTCGAGCTCGTCTACGGCACGCCGATCCCCGGCTACGCGGCCCCGCAGGACACGGTCGCGGCCGCGGCGCGGCTCTGGGGGGTCGTCGAGGCGGTGTGCTCGACCGCGCTCGCGCGTGGCGAGCTCGACCCGCCTCCCGTCGCGCTCGAGGTCGACGGCCTCATGAGCGAGAGCGTCATGGGCTTCGCGCGCGAGCACGTCGTCGTGGTCGGCCCCGACGGGGAGGCCTTGCCGCACGACGTGATCGAGCTCGACGAGGCTCTCGTCGCCCGCTCGGTGACCTTGTGGGTGAGCCTCGTGGGCGCGGTGAGCGCCGAGCTGTTCGGGCACCTGCACGGCATGACCTCGGACCACCCACGGCTCTTCGAGCTCACCCTCGCGACGGCCGCCGCAGGCGTGGGCCTGCGCGTCGAGGCACCCTGACCGCCGCGTGGTGCGGGCGCTAGACTGACGCTCGGCCGCGACTGGCGAGGGTGGAGGACCACCGGGGAGCGGCCGAGAGCTCGTCCCGCAGCGCGCCGCCCGCCTGGGTGCCTGGGTCCGTCCCGACCGACCCGAACCGGAGGCCCCGATGTCCGCCGCCCCCTCGCTCCCCACCGCGCAGATCGCCGACGACGCCCGCCGCCCCGTGCGCCGCGCCCTGCTGAGCGTCTACGACAAGACCGGCCTCGTCGAGCTCGCCGAGGCCCTGCACGCCGCGGGCGTCGAGCTCGTCTCGACGGGCTCGACCGCCGCCACGATCGCCGGCGCGGGCGTCCCCGTGACGAGGGTCGAGGACCTCACGGGCTTCCCCGAGTGCCTCGAGGGCCGGGTCAAGACGCTCCACCCACGCGTGCACGCGGGGATCCTCGCGGACTCGCGCAAGCCCGATCACCTCGCCCAGCTCGACGAGCTCGGTGTCGCGCCCTTCGAGCTCGTGGTCGTGAACCTCTATCCCTTCACCGCCACGGTCGCCTCGGGCGCGAGCCCCGACGAGTGCGTCGAGCAGATCGACATCGGCGGGCCCTCGATGGTCCGCGCCGCGGCGAAGAACCACCCGAGCGTCGCCGTCGTCGTCGACCCCGCGCGCTACCGCGACGTCGTCGCCGCCGTCCACGCGGGCGGCTTCACCTACGCCGAGCGCAAGACCCTCGCCGCGCAGGCCTTCGTGCACACCGCGACCTACGACGTCGCGGTCGCGAGCTGGATGGGCAACGTCGTCGCGCCGACCGACGGCGGCTCGGGCTTCCCCGCGTGGATCGGTGCGACCTGGGACCGCTCGGCCGTGCTGCGCTACGGCGAGAACCCCCACCAGCGTGCGGCGCTCTACACGAACGGTCACCTCCCGGGTGGGCTCGCCATGGCCGAGCAGCTGCACGGCAAGGAGATGAGCTACAACAACTACGTCGACGCCGACGCCGCGTGGCGCGCCGCGCACGACCACGCCGAGCCGGCCGTCGCGATCATCAAGCACGCGAACCCGTGCGGGATCGCGGTCGGCACCGACGTCGCCGAGGCGCACGCGAAGGCCCACGCGTGCGACCCCGTCTCCGCGTTCGGCGGCGTGATCGCGGCGAACCGCCCCGTGACGGCCGCGATGGCCGAGCAGGTCGCGCCCGTGTTCACCGAGGTCGTCGTCGCCCCCGACTTCGAGCCCGAGGCGGTCGAGATCCTCACGCAGAAGAAGAACGTGCGCCTCCTGCGCGTCGCGGGCACGCCCCAGGCCGGCGTCGAGCTGCGCCCGATCTCGGGCGGCCTGCTCCTGCAGCAGCGCGACACGATCGACGCGGTGGTCGAGGGCGGCGGCGACGACCCCGCGGCCTGGACGCTCGCCGCGGGCGAGCCCGCCGACGACGCGACGCTCGCAGACCTTGCGTTTGCGTGGCGTGCGGTGCGCTCGGTCAAGTCCAACGCGATCCTGCTCGCCTCGGGCGGGGCCTCGGTGGGTGTCGGGATGGGCCAGGTGAACCGGGTCGACTCGTGCCGCCTCGCGGTCGAGCGCGCGAACACGGGCGAGGTCGAGCGTGCCCGCGGGGCCGTCGCGGCCTCTGACGCGTTCTTCCCCTTCGCCGACGGCCTGCAAGTGCTGCTCGACGCGGGCGTGCGCGCCGTCGTCCAGCCGGGGGGATCGGTGCGTGACGAGGAGGTGATCGCGGCGGCCCGCGAGGCCGGCGTGACGCTCTACCTCACGGGCACGCGGCACTTCGCGCACTGAGCCTGCGGGTGACCGGGGCGACGCGCAAGGGCGAGTAGGGTGCCGGGCGTGGAGAAGGCACCCGAGCCCGACGACGTCGCCCCGTGGGGACGGTCGTGGACCGCGTGGTACGTGCTCCTCGGGGTCCTCGCGAGTGTCGTCGTGACCCTCGCGATCGGCTCGGTCGCGGGTGCCGGGACCCTCTCGGCGGTCGCGGTGGGCGGTGCGGTGCTGCGGCTCGTGCTCCCGCGTGCGACGGGTCTCGCGGGCCGGTCACGCGCCTTCGACGTCGCGATCCTGCTGGGCCTCGGGCTCGCGCTCGCGGTGCTCGCGGCCGTCGTGCCGCAGTAGCCGTCGTGCCGCAGTAGCCGTCGTGCCGCGACGGCTCAGCCGTGCGGCGTGACCGCCTCGGGCTCGGGCGCGAGGTCCGTGTCGAGGTCGGTCTCGAGGTCCACCCTCAGCACGTCGTCCTCGTGCGGCGTGAGCAGCGCGTGCAGGAGCCCCGCGATCGCCGCGCCGAGCAGCGGCGCCGCCCAGAACACCCACAGCTGGGCGACGGCCTCGCCGCCCGCGAAGATCGCCGTCGCGGTCGAGCGGGCGGGGTTGAGCCCGCCGTTGGTCACCGGGAGCGCGACGAGCAGACCGACCGCGTAGGCGAGCCCCGCGGCCGGGGCGAGCAGCGCGCTGCGCCCGAGCGCGAGCACGACGCCCACGAAGATGCCCGTGACGATCACCTCGACGAGCAGCGCACCGAGCAGGCTGAAGCCACCGCCCGAGATCGCGACGAACGGGGACAGGTCCCCGAAGCCGTTCGTCGCGCCCGTGACGATCTGGTCGGCGATGTCGGGCGTCACGGTCGGGACCGTGCGCAGCGCGACGACGAGCGTCGTGACCGCGAGGCATGCGCCCGCGAGCTGAGCGAGCCAGAACGGCACGATCTCGACCCACCGGGTGCGTCCGGCGAACGCGGCACCGAGCGTGACCGCGGGGTTGAGGTGGCCCCCGAACGCGGCGAGCAGCACGACGTAGGCGAGGCCGAAGGCGAGCGCGACCCCGAGCGGGCCCGCCCCGGTGAAGCTCGCGAAGAACGCGACGCCCACGCCCGCGAGCACGAGCGCGAAGCTGCCGAGCAGCTCGACGCCGAGCCGCGCGAACAGGCTCGGACCCTCGACCGTCTCCCACGCCGCGTCCTGGAAGGTCTCGAGGCGCTCGGCCTCCTCGGGGACCGACTCGTCCGGCGTGGGAGGCGCGAGGACCGCGTCGGCGTGCGCGGCGGCGTCGTCGGCGGGCTGCGTGGGGTCGCTCGAGCTCATCGGTCCTGCTCTCGTGAGGCGGCGGCGCGCACGCGTCGCCGGTCGGGGCGGGGCGCGGCCGCGCCCGCCTCGCACCCTACGACCTCGCGCGCCCGTGTGGGCCGCGTCACGGGCACGCCAAAGTCTCTTGACATCAAGTAATCTGGCCCGAGCCCCATCCTTCCGAGCGCAGGAGCAAGCCCGCATGTCCAAGATCAAGGTTGTCGGTCCGGTCGTCGAGCTCGACGGCGACGAGATGACGCGGATCATCTGGCAGTTCATCAAGGACCGCCTCATCCACCCGTACCTCGACATCGACCTGCGCTACTACGACCTGTCGATCCAGAACCGTGACGCGACCGACGACCAGGTCACGATCGACGCCGCGCACGCGATCAAGGAGCACGGGGGGGGCGTCAAGTGCGCGACCATCACGCCCGACGAGGCGCGCGTCGAGGAGTTCGGCCT
>JAJUHG010000118.1 GCA_029267995.1 Micrococcales bacterium | reverse complement strand
CGCGGTGCTCGTGGTCGCGGTCATCCTGATCCTCGGCCAGGAGGCCAAGCCGATCGCCTACCGCGGCAGCGAGCCGCTCGACATCTCCCAGGTCACGACGCCGTCCGCGGCGAACGACAAGGGCGGCATCCCGGTCGGCACGGACCTCGTCGCGGGCAGCACGGTCGAGGACGACGCCGTCGTCGTCGAGGTCGTCTACGACTACCAGTGCCCGCACTGCGCGAACTTCGAGGCGGCCAACCACGCCGACATCGCCTCGCTGCTCGAGAGCGGGAACGTGCAGTTCATCTTCCGCCCCGTGTCCTTCATGGACTACGCCTCGAACGGCAAGGAGTTCTCGACGCGGGCCTCGAACGCCGCGGCTGTGGTCGCGGACCGGTCGCCCGAGTACTTCCTCGACTTCCACGGCGCGCTGTTCGCGAACCAGCCCACGGGCAACGGCCTGACCGACGACGACATCGCCGACATCGCCCGGGAGGTGGGGGTGCCGCAGGAGACGATCGAGGAGTTCACCACGACCGCCCCGGACTCCGACGAGCGCGTCTTCTCGCGCTGGATCGCCGCGGCGACCGAGCTCGTCTCGGACGAGCTGGGACTGGCGACCCCGACGATCATCGTCGACGGTCAGCGGTTCCCCGGCGAGGGCGTCGACCCGAACATCATCTACCAGCCCGGCGGTCTCGCCGCGGGCGTCCTCGAGCGCAAGGCCGAGCGCGGGCTCGAGTAGGACGCGGCGTACCGACGACGACGGCGCGACGTCGTCGTCGGTACGCTGTTCGCACCCGGCCCCCGGGCCGTGCCGCCGTAGCTCAGTGGTAGAGCGCCCGCCTTGTAAGCGGATGGTCGTCAGTTCAATCCTGACCGGCGGCTCTCAGCACCGCCGTGCTCACAGCGAGCTCGAGGGACCCGTCTCCTCGAGCAGGCGCAGCGCCGCGGTCACGCGCGGGTTGCGCGAGGGGTCGGCGTCGATCCCGAGGTTCGCGTAGAGCGCGTTGATGTGGTTCTGCACCGACTTCTCGGTGATCCCGAGCTCCTCGGCGATCCCAGCGTTCGACAGCCCCTGCGCGAGCAGGCGCAGCACCTTGTACTGCCGGTCGGTGAGCCGTTCGACCGAGGTCCCGGCACGGGGCTGCATGCGCCGCAGGAGGGCCGGGTCGAGGGTCGTCCCGCCGCTCGCGGCGACCTCGATCGCGCGCACGAGGGTGCGCTTGTCGGTCGAGGAGTTCTTCGACAGGTAGCTCCAGCCCGAGGCGACGTCGGGCGGCAGGTCGAGCAGCAGGTCCATCGCGTCGTGCGCGGACAGCAGCAGGATCCCCACGTCCGGCAGACGACGGCGCAGGGTCACCCCGAGCGCGATCCCGTTGCCGTCGGGCAGGTCGATGTCGATCACGGCGACGTCGAGGTCCTCGGTCGCGAACGCGCGGTTCGCCTCGGAGACCGTCGCGCACGAGGCGGTCACGGTGAGCGTCGGCTCGGACTCGAGGGCGACCTCGAGCATGTTCCGGAAGAGCGGTTGGTCCTCGACGATCGCGACGCGGATCGGCCGGTCCCCCCGGAGTGTTGCGAAGCCTTGTTCGCTCAACGCCTGTCACCTTCTTCGCCGGACGGGCCGATATACCTGTCGTACTGCCAGACTAGTGGCGCGCAACGCGCTGATCACGGAATATGAGGGGCCCGATGTGACGATGCCTGCGGAGAACGCTCGGGCGTCCGAGGTCGCCTCCAACCTTCGGGTCCTGCTGATCACCGCGACAGTGCTGCTGACCGTGTTCGCGGTCGGGGCGACCTTCCAGTTTGAGTTCGTAATCCGTGAGTTCGTCGAAGTCGGGATGCCCCGGCGCCTGCCGCAGCGGCTCACCGCCAACTTCAGCTCGGTCACGGCGAACGCGGTGCTGCTGTGGGCCTTTCACGTGCACGCGGTCAACCGCGGCAAGTGGGCGTGGGCCGGGGCGGTCGCGGCGGGCGGCGCGGCGTCCGTGACGCGTGTCGTGATCCAGATGGCCTTCGGGCTGCACCCCGGCGCCGGGGCGGTCGTGTGGACGACCGAGCTGCTCCTGGGCTGGGCAGCCGCCGCTGCCTCGAACGGGATCGCCCTCTCCCTGACACGGATCCGCCGGCGCGCCCAGGACCAGGCCCGGGCCGCGGCGACCAACGAGCTGCACGTGCACTATGCGCTCCAGGCGCTCGCGCACGAGGAGATCCGGGTGCGCCGCGAGGTCGCCGAAGGGCTGCACGGCTCCCTCCAGCAGCGCATGGTGCTCATCGGGCGGAGGCTCGAGGAGGTGCTCAAGCATCTCGAGGCGCGTGAGGCGACCGAGGCCGACGTCGCCCTGCTGCGCGAGTCGCTCGCGGACCTCGAGGTCGCACGCGAGGGCGACGTGCGCGAGATGAGCCGCCTGCTCTACCCCGACGCGATCGAGATCGGCATGGTCCCCGCGATCCGCAGCCTGCTCGGGCGGCTGCCCACGATGATCGGCACGCGGCTCGTCGTCTCCGACGGGGTGCGCCGGCTCGACGACCCCGCGGCCCCCGCGCTGAGCCAGACCGAGCGGCTGCTCGCGGTGCGCGTGGTCGAGGAGGCGGTCACGAACGCGCTGCGCCACGGTGGGGCGACCCGGCTCGACGTCGTCGTGCGCGAGGAGCTCGGCCGGCTCCAGGTGGTCGTGACGGACAACGGGGTCGGTTACGACTCGCGTGCCGAGGACATCCACCAGCGCTCGGGTCTCGCGCGTCTTGCGGACCGGCTCGCGATCGTCGGGGGCACGCTCGAGGTCACCTCGATGGTCGGAGCGGGTGCGACCGTCACCGCGTGGCTCCCGCTCGAAGGTGCCCGCCGGGGCACGGCTCAGCGCTGAGCGCGACTCCTCACCCTGGATTTCACCCCGGCGAGTTGCCCGGTTGCGCACGCGGCGGGCGATTGGTGCGCCAGACGTGACCGCGGCCTCAGGCGGTAGCACCTAAATCGATGTCGATATCGATGTCGAACAGGTCTAGAACGACTGAGGAGCGTTTCTCGACTGAGCCTCCCGCATCGTGTCGGCTGCCCTCTAGGTCATCCGTCCCACACCTCGCACCACAGGAGTCCACCATGTCCACGCAGAAGAAGAACACCCGCCGCAAGGCGCTCGCGGTCGGCCTCGCCGTGCTCGGCGTCGCAGGCCTCTCGCTCGCCTCGGCGGCCCAGCTCCAGCTCAACACCTCGAACGGCGCGCTCGTCCAGGCCGGCGTCGAGGACCTGAGCGTGTCCGGCTGCCAGGTCGGGCCCGTCAACGTCTCGATCGAGACCACGGGCGGCGGCTCGCTCGCGCTCGGCAGCGGGTTCGGCTACCAGGACGGCGACTACGCCCTCGACCTGACGGGCATCGAGGCTGCGTGCGCGGGCAAGAACATGAAGGTCGCGCTCGGCACGTCGACGGGCACGAGCCTCGGTGAGACGACCGTGCTCGCCGCGGAGGACCAGACCATCGCGCTCGCGACGGGCTTCGGCAGTGCCGTGGACCCCGAAGAGGTCGCCAAGGTCTCCGTCACGATCTACTGATCCTCGAGCAGGACTCCTCTCGTGAGCGGCAGCCACGCAGCAGCCGACGTGCCCCGCGCGCGTCGGCTGCTGCGCGCTGCCCCCGGGGTCCTGCTCTACGTCCTCGCGGGGCTCGCGGCCTTCTTCCTGTGGCCGACGAGCCTCGGCGGCTGCACGACCCTGACCGTCGTCTCGGGCCGGTCGATGGAGCCCACCTACCTCGACGGGGACGTCGTCGTCTCGCGCTGCGGCACGCCGCAGGTCGGTGACGTCGTCGTCTATCAGCCCGAGGGCTACGGCGGCGCGCGCATCATCCACCGCGTGGTCGGCGGAGCTGCGACGGGGTGGGTCGTCCAGGGGGACAACAACGACTGGCTCGACCCCTTCGAGCCCACGAACGACGAGGTGATCGGCGTCGCGAGGATCCACCTGCCCAAGATCGGCCTCGCGGCGAAGGCTCTCATGAGCCCGCTCATCTGGGTCAGCCTCATCGTGCTCGCGCTCGCGATCCTCGTCTGGCCCGCTGGCGACGACCCCGCCGACGGCGACCCCGCCGACGACGGCGATCACGTCGGCGAGGGCGAGAGTGCCGTCGCGGAACCTGGGTCGCCCGTCGGGAGCCTGACGTGAGGCGGCCCGCGGCAGCCCGTGTCGCCGGGGCCGTCCTCGCGGCCGTCACGGCGGTCGCTCTCGCGCTCACCGGGGTCGCGAGTGCTGCGAGCCTGCAGATCATGGCGCAGGACGGTTCGACCGTCTTCGTCCAGACGGACGCGCGGTGCACGGACGCGACCCTCGAGGTCGCACCGAGCGGGTCGTCGTCGGGCGGCAGCGTCGGGGAGCTGACCATCTCCGGTGACCTCGGCTCGTGCGCCGGGGGCGACATCCTCGTGCTCGACGCGGAAGGCACGATCCTGTTCTCGGCCCCGGTGACGGTCGCCGGGGGCGTCGGGTCCGCCGAGGGCCTCGCGTTCCCCGCGCACCAGGCCAGCGGCGTCGTCCTCCGCCTCGACGGCTGGCTCGTCCCTGCGACATGGGACTACACCGCGCCCGTAGACCCAGGGCCCGTCTATCCGGGGAACCCCGACACGGTCCTGATCGACATCGCCTGGACCCTCGTCACGAACAACCCAGTTCAGGCGTGCTTCGAGGCCACCGTCTCGACGCCCTCGACCACCCCGGTGAACTGGCAGTTGGAGCTCGACCTGGCGAAGGCGCCGTTCAACGGGACGACGTCAAGCTTCCAGCCTTTCGACGTGGCCGGTCAGAACATCGCGTGGATGCTGAACCTCACCTACGACCACGGTGCCAAGAAGGCCTGGGTGCGTGGAACGCAGTCTGTTGCGACGGTCGTGGCCGGTCAGCAGGTTCGGTTCAGCCTCTGCAACTACTCATTGCCGCCTGGCGCGCAGACGCCCTCGGCGTACACCGTCGAGGTGCAGCAGACCACCTGGACGAACGCCCAGGCCTGCTACCAGGTCACGGTGCGCGGCAACGGCACGTCGATCTTCTACTTCGGGTTCACGTTCGAGCTCGACATGACGCCCGCCCGTCAGCGGGTGACCAGCTTTCAGAGCTGGTCGAATCCGGGCGGCAACCTGTGGCAGCTCACGAGAACTGATCTCGGTGGTAACAGATTCAGGTTCGTGAGCAAGACTGCAGCAAACATCGCCGGTACTCAGACGTACGTCTTCAATTACTGCGCCAACTGAAGTTCGCGGGAGCCGGCGTGAAGAACGCGCTACCGGGGTGGGCCCCAAGACTCGGTCGACGGTTCGCTCACCCTGACCGTCCAGGGCACCGCCGACCTGCACTAGCAGTGGTCATGGGCTTCGCGAGGCGGCTGGGCCCTGAGGTTGGGGCGCGAGAAGGTCAGCGCGGGGAGCGGTCGCCGTCGAGCGGGAGCGCCTCGGGTCGCTTCGCGGTCACGAGGTCGCCCGAGGAGCGCCTGCGCAGGCGGCGCGTCGCCCAGGGGATCGCGAACTCGCGGGCCCACCGGATGTTCGAGCGGGTCGCGGCGAGGCGGGACACCGGCGGGGCGGGTGGCAGCGGGGCGTCCCACTCGCGGTCGGCGTCGAGGCCGAGGGTCTCGAGCGCCGCATGCGCGACGCGTGCATGCCCCTCGGGGTTGAGGTGGATACGGTCGGACGCCCACATCCGCCAGTCGCGCAACGAGCGCATGCCCCACACGTCGAGCACGAACGCCCCGTGCCGGCGCGCGATCGACCACACGTGCGCGTTGAAGACACCCACGCGCGAGCGGGTGCGACGCACGACGGGGCTGTCCTTGGCGTCCATCCCAGTCGCGAGGAGGACGTCCGCCCCGGTCGCACGGGCGCGCACGACGGCGGCCTCGAGGTTGCGGGCGAGCGTGTCGACGTCGACCGTGGGGCGCAGGATGTCGTTGCCCCCGCCGATGATGCTCACGAGGTCGGGCTCGAGGCGTAGCGCGGCGGGGAGCTGCTCGGTGAGGATCGGGCGCAGGAGCCGGCCGCGCACCGCGAGGTTCGCGTACTCGAGCGGCTCCTCGCCCGCTGCGGTGCGCCGCGCGGAGATCTCGGCCGCGAGGAGGTCCGCCCAACCGGTCGGGCGGCCCTGGGGATCGGGCTTGCCCCACAGTCCCTCGGTGAAGGAGTCGCCGACCGCCACGAAGCGTCGCCAGCGCAGCGCTGGCTCGATCGGGGGTTCCTGGTTCATCCCGCTGGCTCCAGTTCTGTGAAGATTTTTCACCCCGGTGGTCACGTTCCCACGCTACCTAGGTGCTAGCACCCCCTCTAGTCTCAATATGTGGACGTTTCCGGAAGGGGCCGGGGTGGAAGCACCCAGGTCACTTCGCGCGCCCGCGCTGTCCGTTGGGCATTCTCCCTCATCACGATCGCCGCAGCAGGATTCGCAGCATCCGCGCAGGCCGCCGAGCACACCCGCTCGGTCGACGAGCTGAGCGGGGCCGTCGGGTGCGCGGGCGCGACGCGGCTCGGCTACGAGGTGCAGTACGACGAGGAGATCGGCGGCTACGGCGTCACGGGTGCCGCCCTCGAGGGCTTCCCGCCCGGGTGCGCGGGGCGCGCCGTCGTTGTGCGGCTCCTGGGTCCCGAGGGCGAGACCCTCGAGGTGCAGCACCTCGAGCTCGCCGACGGCGCCACCGCGAGCTTCGCGAGCGTCGACGCCCGGGTCGTCACGGGACTCGAGGTGCGCCCCGGCTGAGCTCACGAGCCGTGCGCGCCGTCCCGCTCGAGCCGCTCGCCGAGGGCAGCTCCCAGTCGACCGGCTCGGCGCCCATCGCGACGAGGTGCTCGTTGACGCGTGAGAACGGCCGTGAGCCGAAGAAGCCGCGGTGCGCCGAGAGCGGGCTCGGGTGCGGGCTCTCGATCACCGGCACCGACCCGAGCGCGGCACGCGCCGAGCGGGCGTCCCGACCCCACAGCACCGCGACGAGCGGCCCGCCGCGCGCGACCAGGGCATCGACCGCGAGTGCCGTGACCGACTCCCAGCCCCGCCCGCGGTGCGAGCCGGCGATCCCCGCCTGGACCGTGAGCGAGGTGTTGAGCAGGAGCACGCCCTGGGCCGCCCACGGGCTCAGGTCCCCGTTCGCGGGGGTCGGCACGCCGACGTCGTTGCTGAGCTCGGTGAAGATGTTCACGAGCGAACGCGGCAAAGGGGTGACGTCCTTGCGCACCGAGAACGCGAGCCCCATCGCATGCCCGGGCGTGGGGTAGGGGTCCTGGCCGAGCACGAGCACGCGCACGTCCTCGAAGGG
>JAJUHG010000117.1 GCA_029267995.1 Micrococcales bacterium | reverse complement strand
GTCGAGGAGTTCCCCGACGGCAGCTTCGCCTCGAACGACCCGCGCCTCGCGGAGCTCGCGAGCTGGGAGCTCGAGCTCGCGGACGCGCACCTCGACTGCCTCGAGGAGTCCGACGTGCAGACCGTCGCCGCACGTGCGACCGCGCGGGTCGAGACGCAGGTCCTCGAGCGCCGCGCGGACGAGGTCGAGACGTACCTCGCCGCGATGCGCGAGTACTACGAGCTCGACTGAGCGGGCCCTTCGCACCACGCACGGCGCACCGCGCGGCCCTAGGCTCGAAGGGTCATGAACGCCTCCCAGGCCCCGAGCACGAGCGCCCCCGCGGCGTGGCACACGATGTCCCCGGGGGAGGTCCTCGGTCGCACGGGGTCGAGCCGCGCGGGGCTGAGCCAGGGTGAGGCGCGCGAGCGGCTCGAGCGGGACGGTCCCAACGCCCTGCCCGACCCGCCCGGCCGTCCGCTGTGGCTCGTGGTCGCGATGCAGCTCAAGGACACGATGATCCTCGTGCTGCTCGCCGCGGCGGTCGTCTCGGCGGTCGTGAGCCGCGAGCTCGTCGACTCGATCGTGATCCTCGTGCTCGTCGGCGCGAACGCCGCGATCGGGACGTGGCAGGAGGTCAAGGCCGCGCGCTCGCTCGACGCGCTGCGTGCGATGAGCGCCCCGCACGCGAACGCCCTGCGCGACGGCGAGGCGGTGCACCTCGCCTCGAGCGAGCTCGTCGTCGGCGACGTCGTGCTGCTCGCGGCCGGGGACGCGGTGCCTGCCGACGTGCGGCTGATCGAGACCGTGAACCTGCGGGTCGACGAGTCGGCGCTCACGGGCGAGTCGCACGCGGTCGACAAGTCGACCGAGGCCGTGCCCGCCGACGTCGCGCTCGGGGACCGGGTCGGCATGGCGTTCTCCTCGACCCTCGTCGTCGCGGGGCGAGCCACGGGCGTCGTCGTCGCGACCGGTGCGCGCACGCAGGTCGGCGGGATCGCCGAGCTCATCGCGAGCGGGCCCGAGGTCACCACGCCCATGCAGCGCAGGCTCGACTCGCTCGGGCGCACGCTCGGGGTCGCGGTGCTCGTGGTGTGCGCGGCGTTGTTCGCGCTCGGTCTCGCGCAGGGGCGCGACGCGCTCGACACGCTCATGCTCGCGGTGTCCCTCGCGGTCGCGGCGATCCCCGAGGGGCTCGTCGCGATCTCGACCGTCGTGCTCGCGCTCGGGGTCCAGCGCATGGCGGCGCGTGGGGCGATCGTGCGGACGTTGCCCGCGGTCGAGACGCTCGGGTCGACCACCGTGATCTGCTCGGACAAGACCGGGACGCTCACCCAGAACCGCATGACCGTCGTCGAGTCGTGGGAACCCGGGGGCGGCGGCGAGCCGTCCGAGCGGCTCGTGCGCACCGCGGTGCTGTGCACCGACGCGTCGCTCTCGGCGAACGGTGAGGACGCCGGCGTCGTCGGCGACCCGACCGAGGTCGCACTCGTGCGCTGGGGGCTCGAGCGGGGCCTTGCCAAGCCTGAGGTCGAGGCGCGCTACCCGCGCGTCACGGAGGTGCCCTTCGACTCTGCGCGCAAGCGCATGACCACGGTGCATCGCACGCCCGACGGCGCGCTCGAGATCGCGACCAAGGGTGGCCTTGACGAGGTCCTCGCCGTGTGCACCCAGATCGACGCGGAGCAGCGCGCCGCGATCGAGGAGGCGAACGCCCGCATGGCCCACCGTGCGCTGCGCGTCCTCGCGCTCGCCGGGCGGCGCCTCGACGCCGACGACGACGTCCCGCACGGGCAGGGCGCCGAGCAGGACCTGGACTTCCTCGGCCTCGTCGGCATGATCGACCCGCCGCGCGAGCAGGTGCCCGGGGCGGTCGCGGAGTGCACGTCCGCGGGCATCACGACCGTGATGATCACGGGCGACCATGCCGCGACGGCCGAGGCGATCGCGGGGGAGATCGGGCTGCTCGACCCCCCGCGCGAGGTCGTCACGGGGCGCGAGCTCGCCGCGACGAGCGACGAGGAGCTCGCCGAGCGGGTCACCTCGATCGGGGTCTACGCGCGCGTGTCCCCGCAGGACAAGGTGCGCATCGTCGAGGCGTGGCGCGCACAGGGCGCCGTCGTCGCGATGACGGGCGACGGCGTGAACGACGCGCCCGCGCTCCAGCGCGCCGACATCGGGTGCGCGATGGGCCTCGTGGGGACCGACGTCGCGAAGGACGCCTCCGACATCGTGCTCACCGACGACGACTTCGCGACGATCGTCGCGGCCGTGCGCGAGGGGCGGCGCATCGAGTCGAACGTGCTCAAGTCGATCGCCTTCCTGCTCTCGAGCAACGTCGGGGAGGTGCTCTCGCTCGTCGTCGCGATCGCGCTCGGCTGGCTCGCACCGCTCGCCGCGACGCACATCCTGCTCGTCAACCTCGTGACCGACGGTGCGCCCGCGCTCGCGCTCGGGGTCGACCCGCCCGACAAGGACGTCATGCGACGTGGGCCGAGCCGGGGCACGCGGATCTTCACGCGGGGGCGCGTGCGCCGCATCCTCTACCAGGGGGCGACCTTCGCCGTCGTGACGCTCGCAGCCTTCCAGCTCGGTGGCGCGGGCGTGCGCGGGCCCCTCGAGCTCGCGCAGACCATGGCGTTCGCGACGCTCGCGCTGTCCCAGGTCGTGCACTCCTTCTCGGTGCGTTCGGTGACCCGTTCGGTGCTCGTGGACCCGCCGTGGCGCAACCGCATGCTCATGCTCGCGGCGGCGTTCTCGACCGCGGTCGTGGTCGCGTGCATCGCGGTGCCGCCGCTCGCGGAGGTGCTCGGCTTCACGGCGCTCGACGCGGGGCAGTGGCTCACGGTGCTCGCCCTCGCGGTCGCACCGCTCGGCGTCGTCGAGGTCGTCAAGGCGCTGGGCTGGAACGAGCCCGCGCAGAACCCGACGAGCGCGGACCTCGCGTAGCCTCTCGGCCGTGCCCGAGGGTCATTCCGTCCACCGTGTCGCGCTCCAGCTGGGCGCCGACTTCGTGGGCCGCCGGGTCGCGGCCTCCTCGCCGCAGGGTCGCTTCGCGGCGGGGGCTGCGCTGCTCGACGGGCTCGAGATGTCCGAGGCCTTCGCGGTCGGCAAGCACCTGCTCGTGGGCTTCGGCTCGGCCGAGCGGGACGAGGCGCGCTGGTTGCGCGTGCACCTGGGGCTCTACGGGGCGTGGGACTTCCACGGGCGGGTCTCGCCGATCGGCGCCGAGGCCCTCGGGGTCGGGTCGATCGGCGCGCCGCGCGTGCGGCGTGCGGTGCGCATCGGGGAGGTCGAGCGTGCGCTCGACGACGGCGCGTTCCCGCCCGAGCCCGTGGGACAGGTGCGGCTTCGTCTGCTGACCGAGGAGTCCGTCGCGGACCTACGCGGGCCGAGCCGCTGCGAGGTGATCGACTGGGGCGGGGTCGAGGCGCTCCTCGCGAAGGCCGGCCCCGACCCGCGAGCGCCGTTCTGGGCGGACCCCGAAGGGGAGTTCGTGCGGCGGCTGCGTGCGCGTCGGGTCGCGGTGGGCCAGCTGCTCATGGACCAGTCGGTCGTCTCGGGGATCGGCAACATCTATCGGGCCGAGATGCTCTTCCGCGCGCGGCTCGATCCCTTCACTCCGGGTGCCGCGGTCCCTGCCGAGCTCGCGCGTGAGCTGTGGCGCGACTGGGAGCGGCTGCTCGACGTCGGGGTCGCGACGGGTGTCATGCTCACGCGCGACGACGTCCCCGCCGAGCAGGCGCTCGCGGATCGTTCGGTGCGCTGGGCGGTCTACGGGCGCGCGGGAGAGCCGTGCTACCGCTGCGGGACGCGCGTCGCGCTCGCGGACATGGCGGGGCGCAAGCTGTTCTGGTGCCCGGGCTGCCAGGTGTGAGTCAGGCGCACCAGGGCGAGACGTCGTCGCTGAGGAAGCTTGTGGGGCTCACGATGTCTCCGAGGGGGGCGCGCGACACCGTGCCGATCGCGGAGCGGACCACGGCCGTGGGCTCGAAGAGCTCGGGCTCGGACTCGGTCCGGCTGAAGCGGCTCGCGCCGTCCTGGTCGCCGTCACCGAGCTGGGTGCAGTCGTCGATGGTCCACAGGGCCGCGAGGATCAGCTCGCCCTCCCCGCGGGTCACCTGGGTGGGGAGGTTCCCCTCGGGCTCGAAGACCATGCCGGGGTAGAGCGCCTCGAGGTACTCGTGCGCGGGCAGGGAGCTGGGGACCTCGGTGTCCCAGTCCCTGTCGACAAAGACGTCCTCGGCCCGGAAGACCCAGGCCCGGGTGGGCGTCATCCCCGGGACCGGCTCGATCTCGAGAAGCGTCGCAGAGGGCCAGACCTGGGGGTCGAGCGGGCCCACCCGGAGGATCCCCGAGGAGAGGTCCACACCGAGCCCCCCACCGCTGAGCGCCTTGAGCGAGGGGCGGACGACGGCGGGCGAGAGGGCCGCACCGAGCAGCACGAGCACGGCCAGCACGCTCAACAGGAGGTTGCGGCCCCGGCTCGCGCGGGGCACGAGGGGTGCGAGGTCGGCGGGGAGCTTGCGGGAGCTCGTTGCGGACGGCATTGGCCCATCGTACTATGCCAATAAGCCAATCCACCAGGAGGTCCCGTGGCTCCCTTTGTGCTCGTCGTGCTCGGGACGATGGCCGTCGGCTTCGTCGCCCTGCTCTACCCCGTGTTCGTGAGCCCGACCGAGCGCGACGTCGCGTGGATCGCCGGGGCCGACGTCGTCCCGGGCGACGAGGCCGCCGTCTACCACCGCTACCTCGACCGGCACCGGCGGCACCGCCTCACCGGCGGGATCTTCGGCGGGGCGCTCGCCGTCGTCGTCGGCATCCGCTTCTACGGCAACATCCAGCTCATCGGTGCGGGCGAGCAGACCTCACCTCTGGGTGACGTGTTCTTCTGCGTCCTCGCGGGCGTCGTCGTCGGGGCGCTCCTGGCCGAGACGTACCGCCTGGGTGAGGAGCGTGAGCGACCGCGCGCGGCCTCGCTCGCCCCCCGGGGGTCGATCGAGCGGCCGCGCGTCGTGCGGGGCGCGCGAGTCCTGGGGGCCGTGACGCTTGTGTGGGGGCTCGGCGTCGGCGTCCTCGCGGGCCACTGGGGACCCCTCGGGGTCGCGATCCTCGGCGGCGTGATCGCACTCGTGGCCGAGGCCACGCGCCACGCCGTGACGAACCGCCGTCGGCCCGCGACCTCGACCCGGGCGCTCCACGTGGACTCGCGGATCCGGGCCTTCGCGGGGCGCAGCGTCTCGTGGCTCGAGCTCGCGGCCGCGACCCTCACCGCGACGTGGGTGCTGTCCCTCACGCCCGTGCCCGCGGCTCTCGACGAGGGGGCACGCACGGGCGTCGAGGGCGTCCAGGTCGTGCTCGTGCTCGCGGGGCTCGTCGCCTCGGTCGTGCTCCTGCGGCGTGCGACGCCCCGGCCACCGCGGCACGTCGCGGCGGCGCAGATCGTCGAGCCCGCATGATCGTCGAGGTCGACCCGGCCTCGCCGGTGCCCGTGTTCGAGCAGCTGCGCGCGCAGATCGAGCGGCTCATCGTCTCGGGCCAGCTCGCGCCCGGCACGAAGCTCCCGCCCATCCGGGACCTCGCGGCGGACCTCGGCCTCGCGCGCGGGACGGTCAACAAGGTCTACGACGCGCTCGCCCGCGACGGCCTCGTCGAGACCGCAGGGCGGCACGGCACGGTCGTGCTCGCCGCGCGCCCGCAGCGCTCGAGGGCCGACCTCGACGCTGCCGCGCAGCAGCTTGTGCTCGTCGCACGCCAGCTCGGGCTCGAGCCGCACGAGGTGCACGCCGCGCTCGACCGTGCGTGGCGCGCCGTCCGCTGAGGCTCAGTCGAGCTCGACCTCGCTCGCCGCGGGGTCGAGCGAGCGCAGCGCGGGGCGCAGGTGCCGCGGCAGGCCCGCGACGACGTTGTCGTAGGAGTCCTCGACGAGCTCACCGAGCAGCGCACGGTCGACGTCGGGAGCGAGCTCGACCGAGATCCAGTGCTTCTTGCTCATGTGCCAGCCCGGGTGCACGTGCCGATGCGTCTCGATCAGCAACGGCACCTCGCGTGGCTCGGCCTTGAGGTTGACGATCGGGTGCTCGCTCACCTTCGGCGCCCACGTGAGCAGCGCGAAGATCTTGCCGTGGACGCGCAAGGCCTCGGCCCCCGGGCCGAACGGTTCGTCGAGGGTCACGCCGGGCAACGAGAGGCACAGCGCGCGGCACCACGCGCGTACCTCGGGCTCGCCCTTCACCCCGCCTCGCCGTCGTGCGTGCGCCGCGGGGTCGGCACCTCACCGGCCGTGCTGCGCGGGGCGTGCGCCTCGGCGCGCTCGCGGATGCCGCGCAGCATCCCCGCGGTCATGATCGCGCTCGCGGCCTGCACGAGCTCGACGAGCGGTGCGTAGCGTGCGCGCCGTTCGTACCGCTCGCGCACCACGAGGCGGGTCGCCCCGTCCGGTCGGGGGTTGAGCGAGAACGTCCACGTGAACGCGAAGGGTCCCGGCTCGGGCGGGGTGCGCAGCACGAGCGCGCGCGGGGGCTGCACGACGACGGCGCGCAGGGCGAGCTCAGGGGCGAGGTGCACGAGGTCACCGACCGCGAGGTCCTGCCACCGCTCCTCGACGTGGTCCGCCGAGCGGATGTCGAGCCCCACTGCTCGCTCGAGGCGGTCGAAGGAGTAGAAGCCGCCCCGGTCGTAGCCGATCTGCGCGAGCCACGGCCACACGTCCGCGGGGCGCGCGCGGATCGTCGTCGCGCGTGTCGCCTCGACCTGCGCGCCGGGCAGCAGCTCGTCGCCCGGCAAGGTCTCCTCGAGCTCGGCGTCGCTCGCGCCGTACGTCATCGCGATCCCGCGCACCAGGGGCAGCGAGGCGAGCGCCCCCACGGTCGCACCCACGGCGAGGCCTCGCCCCGAGGGGACCGGGACGGGCAGGTGGACCCAACGACGCACGAGCGACATGCCACCAGGACATCACGCGCGCAGGGATCGGCGCACGCGGCGAACGTCCCGCGGACGCCGCGCGTGCGAGGCTGGGCGCATGACGCGCCCTGCACTGCTCGAGGCCCGCGCGCTCGCGGCCGAGCTCGCACGGCCCACGCCCCCGCTGCTCGTCGACGTGCGCTGGTCGCTCGCGGGCTCGGACCGCGCCGGCTACGCGGCCGGTCACGGGCCCGGCGCGGTGTTCTGCGACCTCGACACCGAGCTCGCGGGGCCTCCCGGCGAGGGTGGGCGCCACCCCCTGCCGGGGTCGCTGCCGCCCGTGCAGCGGCGCCTCGGGAGCGCGCCCGGGCGCGACGGGGGCGTCTCCGACGGCGGGGCGGGCGCGGCCGCGGCCCGCGCGC
>JAJUHG010000116.1 GCA_029267995.1 Micrococcales bacterium | reverse complement strand
GTCGCGATGCGGCCCGATTCCCGGACCGGGCTGAGTGCGGAGCCGCGCTAGCGCAGAGGTAGAAGAATGCAGTTTGAAGTCGGCAAGACCGTTGTCCACCCGCAGCACGGACCTTCGACCATCACCCAGGTCTTTCACCGGACGATGCGCGACGAGCAGCACACCTACATCGAGCTCGAGGTCCAGCGCTCCGACCTGAAGATCTCCGTCCCCGTCAAGCTCGCCGAGGAGATCGGCATCCGCGAGCCCCGCACCGCCGAGGAGCTCGGCGAGCTCTGGGAGACTCTCGCGAGCCCGACGGAGCACGAGGAGGAGCAGTGGTCGCGCCGCATGAAGGACAACCAGGAGCGGCTGCGCCTCGGTGACCTGCTCTCGACCGCCGGCGTCGTGCGCGACCTGACCCGCCGCAGCGAGACCAAGGGTCTGTCCGCGGGCGAGAAGGACATGCTGCGCAACGCGATGCAGCCGATCATCGTCGAGGTCGGCCTCTCGCTCGGCATCTCTGACGAGGAGGCCGAGAAGGTCCTCGAGCGGGCGATCGCGGGAGAGATCCCGGTCGCCACGAGCTGACCGCCCCGACCCACGCACGGACCCGCCCGCGCCCCGGCGCCGGCGGGTCCGCGCGTCTTCGGGACAGGAGCCGGGTTGACAAGACGCGCCGGGACCGGCGCATCGTCCCGCGCCGCAGCCTCGACCGTCGCTAGCCTGACGAGCGCCAGCACCGTCGCTGACCTGCGAGGAGTCGCCCGTGGACTACCTGATCGCCGCCTTCCGGCTGTTCGTCGCCTTCCTTGCCCTCATGGGGACCAAGGAGATCTGGCTCGAGGGGGACCTGCACGGTCTCGTGTTCTTCACGAACCAGACCGCGCTCATGCTCGTCGTCGTCATGGTGTGGGGCGCGCTCGCGCAGGTGACGCAGGTACCGCGCCCCCCGGCGTGGTTCAAGGGCGCCGTCGTCGTCTTCCTCGTCATCACGGCGCTCGTGAGCTTCTTCGTGCTCGAGCCCGAGTCACCCGACGCGCCCGTCCTCGTGCTCGGGATGACCTCCGGGACGATCGAGCACGAGCTCAACCCGCTCCTCGCGGTGCTCGACTTCGTGCTCCTCGACGCGCACCGGCGGCTGCGATGGTGGCACGCGGGGGCGTGGCTCGGGTACCTCGTCGCGTACGCGACCTTCACGACGATCCGCGCGGAGATCCTGCCCGAGCCGCACTACCCGTACGGCTTCGTCGACCTCGGGGCGCTCGGCTGGGGCGGCTTCGCGACCAACATCGCGATGTACGGCGCAGGGTTCTACGTGCTCGGGCTGCTCGTGGTGGGGCTCGACCGGGTGCTCCCGGCGCGCGCCCTGCTCGGGTCCGGCGGGTCGAAGGGACAGGTGGGCGTGGGTCCGGCGACGACGAGCGAGGGCAGCTAGAGCGAACCCGCGAGTGCGCGCCCGACCGCGCGACCCGAGAAGATGCACCCCCCGAGGAAGGTCCCCTCGAGCGCGTTGTACCCGTGCATCCCCCCGCCGCCGAAGCCCGCGACCTCGCCCGCCGCGTAGAGCCCCGGCAGCACCTCGCCGTCGGACCGCAGCACGCGCCCCTCGAGGTCGGTATGGAGTCCTCCGAGGGTCTTGCGCGTGAGCACGTGCAGGCGCACCGCGATGAGCGGTCCCGCCTTCGGGTCGAGCAGCCGGTGGGGGCGGGCGACGCGGATGAGCCGGTCGCCGCGGTAGCTGCGTGCCTGGCGCAGCGCGGCGACCTGGAGGTCCTTCGTGAAGGGGTTCGCGAGCTCGCGGTCGCGTGCAAGGACGTGCCTGCGCACGGTCGCGACGTCGAGCAGGTCCGTGCCCGTGATCGTGTTCATCGTCGCGACGAGCTCGTCGAGCGTGTCCGCGACGGCGAAGTCCGCCCCGCGAGCCTTGAAGGACTCGACCGGCTCGGTCGCGCCCTTGCCGAGACGCTGGCGCGCGAGCTCGCGCACCGAGCGGTTGGTCAGGTCGGGGTTCTGCTCCGAGCCTGAGAGGGCGAACTCCTTCTCGATGATCTGCTGGGTCAGCACGAACCACGAGTGGTCGTGCCCCGTCGCGCGCAAGAGCTTGAGCGTCCCGAGCGTGTCGAAGCCTGGCAGGCCCGGCACGGGCAGGCGCTCGCCGGTCGCGTCGAGCCACAGCGAGGAGGGCCCGGGCAGGATGCGGATGCCGTGCCGGGGCCACACGGGCGCGAAGTTCGTCACGCCCTCGGTGTAGTGCCACATGCGGTCGGGGTTGACGAGGTGGGCCCCCGCGGCGCGCGCGAGCTGCAGACCTCGCCCGTCGACGTAGTCGGGGACGCCCGAGAGCATGTGCGCGGGCGGGGTGCCGAGCCGTTCGGGCCACATCTCGCGCACGAGCTCGTGGTTGGCCCCGATCCCGCCCGTCGCGACGACCACCGCCTGTGCGTTCAGCTCGAAGTCGTCGCGCACCTCCCGGGACGAGGGGGCTCCGCGCTCGGAGTCGTCGTCGGCGAGGACGCTCCCGCGCACCCCGACGACGGCGCCGTCGGCCACGACGAGCTCCTCGACGCGGTGCCGGAAGGCGAGGCGCACGAGGCCGCGTGCGACGCCCTCGTGCACCGTCCGGGCGAAGGCCTCGACGACGGCCGGACCCGTGCCCCACGTGATGTGGAAGCGCGGGACGGAGTTGCCGTGCCCGCTCGCGAGCCCACCCCCGCGCTCGGCCCAGCCGACGACGGGGAAGAACTTCAGCCCGCGCTCCCGCAGGTACGCGCGCTTGTCGCCCGCGGCGAACTCGACATAGGCCTTCGCCCAGCGCTTCGCCCACGCGTCCTCGGGCCGGTCGAACTGGGCCGAGCCGCGCCAGTCCTGCCACGCGAGGGCGAGCGAGTCACGCACCCCCATGCGCCGCTGCTCGGGGGAGTCCACGAGGAACATCCCGCCGAACGACCAGAAAGCCTGCCCCCCGAGGTCCTGCGGACCTTCCTGGTCGACGACGACGACGCGCCGCCCCGCCTCGACGAGCTCGGCGGTCGCGACGAGCCCCGCAAGGCCTGAACCTACGACGACGACGTCGGCATCCATGCCCGTCATTCTCCCCCGGGGAGGGCGGCCGGGTCAGCCGCTTCGCTCAGGTACGCACGCGCGGCTTCTTCGAGCCCTTCTTGACGATCTTGCCCTTCGTGAAGGTCTGGGTGCAGGTCTTGGTGCCCGACTTCTTGGTGCACGTGCGGTTCGAGGTCGGGATGCCGAGCTTCTTCTTGTTCTTCGTGAAGACCTTGCCGAACTGGCCCGAGACGTAGAACGTGCCGTGCTTCTTGCTGTCGGAGATCCAGCCCTTCGTGAACTTCTGCTCGCACACCTTGTAGCGCTTGGCGCCCTTGCCGCGCGTCGTGCACTTGCGGTTCTTGACGGGCTCGCCGACCGCCGAACGCTTCGAGTCCCAGAGCTTGGCGATCTTGGCCCGCACCGTGCGGATCGGGTACTTCGTGCTCGACACGACGCGCGTGCTGCCGAAGGACTGCCGGCACGTGGTGACCTTCTTCTTGGTCGAGCACTTCTCGTTCGAGCTCGGGTACCCGAGGCTCCCGCGGTCGAGCTTCTTGGACTTCCAGTACTTCGCGATGTCGCCGGTCACGGCGCGGTTCCCGCGGCTCGGGTGGACCGTCACGTACCCGCCGACGAAGCGCTGGACGCAACGCTCCTTCTTGCCCGAGCCCTTGCACTTCGCCGCGGCGCGCGGCAGGCCGAGCCGGCCCGTGCGGTGCTTGTTCTTGCGCCACACCTTCGCGGCGTCACCGACGACCTGCTGGATGCCCCAGCGGGGCGTGTCGACGAGGTACCCGCTCGAGAAGCGCTGCATCGTCGAGGAGTCCGCACGGCGCGCCTTGGCGGGGGAGTAGGGCCACTTGAGCGGGCCCTTCTGGGCCCCGGCCTTGCGCCAGGCCTTCTCGAGCGCGCCGGTCATGAGGAAGGTGCCCTTCTTGGGCGACTTCGCGATCGTGCCACGCGTGAAGCGCTGGACGCAGTAGTGCCCCTTCGAGTGGCACGTCTCGTGCCCCCGCTGGACGCCGACGGGCGAGTCGACGTCGCCCGCCGCGAGCCACGCCTTCTGGATCGCACCGCGCACCGCGTAGCGGGTCGAGCCGAACCAGTCGGTGAAGCCACGCCAGAAGTTGCGGTTGCCGTACGAGGAGCAGCGGTCCCCCGTGCCGTACATGTTGTCGAGCGCGGCCTGGTTCGGCACGTACGGCGTGTAGAAGTACAGGCCGAGCGTCGCCTGGTTCTTGATATCGACCTCGACCGTGCCGCAGCCGCGGCTCGAGTCGGGGTGGTACGGGAGGTTGTTCTTGCCGATCGAGCGCCAGGAGTACACCGAGCGGTCCGTGTAGCGTTGGTACTGCCGGGCTGCGTGGTACACCTGGTTGAAGAAGCCGAAGTACTGCTCGTCGCACGGTGCGGAGTCGGGGCACGCGAAACCGGTCGCCCGCTCGTACTGGTACCGCGTCGGTGCGGTCGCGGTCACGAGCGACTGCTCCTTCTGCAGCAGCACGAGCAGCACCTTGGCCGAGACGCCGCACGCCTTCGCGACCTTAGCGATGATCTTCGAGGCTCTCTCGTTCTTCGCGCCCGTGTACTTCTTGCAGTAGGCGTCCTTCGCGCGGGTGGGCGTGGTCTCGCGGTAGTTGCGCAGGCAGTCCGGATCGCCCGGCTTGGCGTGGCACGTGGGGACCTTGCGGCGCAGGAACGCCTGGATCTGCCCCGAGGTCAGGGCCTTACCGTCGAAGAACACCTCGTCGGTGATGATGTTGCCCGGGTCGAAGTCCGTGCCGTTCGCGCGGGCCGGGAGAGCGGTCGCCGCGAGGTGTGCGCCGCTGGGAGTCGCGGCGAGCGCGGACGTCGCGGGCGACGCTGCGGCGGCAGGCTCGGCCGTGGCGGCCGGGACGACGACGGCGCCTGCGAGCACGAGGACGAGCGCTGCACCGAGCCTTCGGGCGAGCCCGCGGGGCGAGCCGCGCCGTGGCGTGCTGGCCGGGGGGACAGCGTCCGATCCGGGGGACTGGCTGGTCTCGGGGCGGTCAGGCATGGGGCACGTCCTGCGGGTGGGGAAGGTCTCGCATCGCGGGACATGCTCGCACAACCCCATGCCAGGTTGACAGAACTCCTGGTCAACGGGCCCTTTCCGGGGGGCCTTCCTGGGGCACCCCGGTCACGGTCGTGAGCAGGAAGACCGCGTCCTCGAGGGCGAGGACGGCGTGCCTCGAGTGGGTCAGCACGACGAGCTCGCCCGCCTCGAGAGGCTCGGTCGCGTCGATCCCGGTGACCTGGACACGCCCGCGCAGCACCTGGAGGCTCGCGGCGTGCGGAGAGTTGTGCTCGGCGAGCTCGGCACCCGCGCGCAGGGCGAGGATCGACTGGCGCAGCACGCCGTCCCGCACGAGCAGCTCGGCGCTTCGCCCGTGCGGCGACTCGCGCGCCGCGGCGAGGTGCTCTGCGGCCGAACGGTCGAGATCTGCCATCGCGGGCCTCCCGGGGTCGACGGGTCCCACTCAACTCGATCTGCGGGGTCCTCACAAGGGGACCTCGGCGGACGACCGCGGTGAACGGGCCCTGTGCCATGCCTCGTGCCCCTACGATCACTCCATGGTGCGTGTGCCGCGTACGGTTGCCCTCGCGCTCGCCGCCATGCCGTTCCTCGGGGCGTGCTCGCCCGCGGAGGAGCCGCAGGTGCCTGCGTCGCCCCCGAGCGAGCACGCTTCGCCCCCGGTCGGCGCGGTCGGGTCGATGGAGTGCGGCGACTCGGCGCTTCTCGAGGCTCCGGGGGAGGCCGCGACGGCATTCCCTGACAACCCGGGGGTCGAGTGGACCGCGCGTCCGACCGACGTCGTGATCGGCGAGCTCGTGATCGTGGGGCTCACCCCGGACCGTGACGAGGTCGGCTACCCCGAGCTCCGTTTCGTCTACCGCTGCGACACGCACGGTCCGGCACGGATCGCGACCTACGCGCTCGACGAGGGCCGGTTCGTGCTGCTCGCAACGACGGACGTGCTCGGTGACGAGGAGCTCCCCGCCGAGCTCGCGGGGCCCGCCGCGGAGCCCGGGGCGCCCTAGGTCTCGGCGCGCGCCTGACGAGCCGCGACGCCGCGGTGGACCGACCCGGCTACGCCGCGGTCGCGCGGAGCCCGACGACGCGGCGTGCGAGCGAGCGTCGCGAGCGGGCGAGACCGAGTGCGGCGGCCGCGAAGGACAACCCGGCCCACGCGATCAGCGCGACGACCGGCCACCCGAGGCCACCCGTCGCGTTGAGCACTCCCGCGAGGAGGTCCTGCGCAGGCCCGACCGGGAGGACGTCGAGCGCGGCGCGCAGGCCCTCGGGCACGGTCGCGACGACTGCGGTCGCGACGACCACGGCGCCCGCGGCGAGCGCGAGCCCGCGCCCGAGGTTGCCGAGCAGAGCGACCGCGGCCTGGTTGGCCGCGACGAAGGCGGACGCGACAAGAACCGCGGCGAGCACGAGCCCGAGCTGGGTCCCCGCGCCCACCCCGGCGACCTGCCCGAGCACGAGCCCGACGACGGCGCCCTGGACGACCGCGAGGACGAGGGGCACCGCGAGGCCGCGTGCCGTGAGCGAGGCCGAGGAGCGCGTCGAGCCGAGCGTCCGCGAGGGCACGGCGGGCAGGACGACGAACGTCGCGAGCGCCCCGAGCCACAGCGCGAGCACCGCAAGTGCCGCGGGGGTCCCCGAGACGGGGTCCGCGGCCTCGGTGCGCACAGGCGACGCGACGACCTCGGCGAGGTCCGAGCGCGCGTCGTCGTCGTAGGTGGGGATCTGGTCGACCGCGGTCCCGAGACCGCTCGCGAGCTCGCCCGCGCCGTCCGCAAGCTGCCCCACGCCGTCGGTCGCCTGGCTGATCCCGTCGGTGAGCTCGCTCGCGCCGTCGGCGAGCGCCTGCGCGCCGTCCGCGAAGGTCCCCGCACCGTTCGCGAGCTCGCGCGTGCCCGAGCTCAGCTCGCCCACCCCGGAGGCGAGCAGGCCCGCGCCGTCGGCGAGGTCCTGTGCACCGTGCGTGAGCAGCCGGGTCCCTGAGCTGAGCTCGCCGAGGCCGTCCGCGAGAGCTCCTGTGCCGTCCGCGAGACCGTCGGCCCCGGTCGCAAGCTCGCGCGTGCCGTCCGCGAGGCCGTCGGCGCCGTCCGCGAGGAGCGTCGCGCCGTCCGCGAGCTCGCCCGTGCCCGCGCTCAGGTCGACCGCGCCCGCGGCGAGCGACGTGACGCCGCCCGCGAGCTCGCTCGCCCCGTCTGCGAGGTCACCGACGCCCGAGGCGAGACCCGCGGCCCCACGAGCGACGCCCTGCGCGCCGTCGGCGAGCTCGGTCGCCCCGTCCGCGAG
>JAJUHG010000115.1 GCA_029267995.1 Micrococcales bacterium | reverse complement strand
CCGCTCGCGAGGTGCTCCGCGACGACGGTCAGCCCTCCGCGGTCCTTCTCGGTGCGCCGGGCGTCGCGCGCGCGCACCCGCTCGGCGTCCCACGCCTCGGGCTCGTAGTCGATCCCCGCGAGCGGCGCGTCGACGCTCATGCGACCGATGAGCGCGGCGAGCTCGGCGAGCCACCGCTCGGGCGTCGGACCCTGCCACAGGTGGATCGTGTAGTCGTTGCCCGCGTGGGTCGCGGCCTCGTCGCGCAAGGTCGCGAGGGCGCCGTCGTCGGCGGGGAAGCGGAAGGTGCTGATGCGTTCGACCTGCTCGAGCGCGAAGCCGCGCGAGGCGGCGAGGCGCGTGATCTCGTCCGCGGGGAGGCGGCCCGTGCCCGAGCGTGGCTCGAGCAGCTCGGCGTCCGGGCCCGCGGGCGGGTGGTCGGTCTCGAGGAGGAAGGTCGTGCGGCCCTCGCGTGCGGCGAGCTCGAGCGCGGCGTCGAGCAGCTCGGCGCGGCAGTCCGCCCCGGGGCGTGCCCACACGTTCGCGGAGGCGAAGCTCGTGTTGTCGACGAGGGGCAGCTCGAGGATGATCGCGCCGACGACGGCGTCCGGGTCCCCCTCGGGGGAGTCGGGGGCGCGCGCGACGAGCAGCTCGCAGCGTTCGTAGTCGGCGCGGCGCAAGAAGCTCATGAGCTCAGGGGTGCCCCACGCCCAGTCGTCGAAGCCCCACTGGTCGAGGGACTCGGCGACGAGCGCCCGCTGCGCGCCGCGCACGCGCCACGGCGGTGCGCCGGTCGGGGCGACGGTGACCTGCTCGACGTGCCAGCGGGGTCTCACGCGTCCACGCTAAGGCGCGGGGCGGTGCGCGTGCACGGGCAAACTAGACCGGCTCGAGCGCCTCGTGCGGCGGGGCGGGGAGCGTCACCGTGACCGGGTCGCCGATGCGCACCGTGCCGCCGACCTCGACCACGGACATGACGCCCGCGCGGCGCACGATCTGGCCGACCTCGTCGCGGGTCACGGCGAGGCGGAGCAGCCCCTTGCGGAAGTCGTCGATCTGGTGGCACGGGTTGCGCAGCCCCGTGACGCGCACGATCGCGTCGGGGCCGAGCCGCAGGAGCGTCCCGCGGGGCAGGTCGAGCAGGTCGACGCCGGCCGTCAGGACGTTCTCCCCGAGGTCGCCCGGGCCGAGCTCGTAGCCGTGCTCGCGGGCGAGGTCGAGGAACTCGCGGTGGATGAGGTGGACCTGGCGCAGGTTGGGCTGGGTCGGGTCCTTCGCGACGCGCGAGCGGTGCTTGACCGTGGGGCCCGCGTGGGCGTCGCCGAGCACGCCGTGCCCTGCGACGAGCTCGACGGCGTCGAGGGGGACCTTGGAGAAGCGGTGCGTCGCGTCCTTCGCGAGGCCGACGACGACGGCGCCCGGGGGCTGGGTCATGTCTCGATCCTGCCATGCAGGTCAGAGGTGTTGTCAGTGGCTCGTGACAGGCTCAAGGAGGCTCGCGAGGTCAAGGAGCCACGCCGAGGTCAAGCGTCCGAACGGGTGAAACTACATGCGTGAGACACAAGTTCTTGTGCCTGCTTGACTCTGTCACCCCTAGGTGTAGTGTCTTGGGGCATGCGGTGAGAAGCCGCACCATCAGCAATCGAGCGGGGAGTGAGCCATGACGATCACGGTCTACAGCAAGCCGGCTTGCGTGCAGTGCAACGCGACCTACCGCGCTCTCGACAAGGCCGGCTACGAGTACACGATCGTCGACATCTCCCAGGACGAGGGCGCCCGTGACGAGGTCATGGCGATGGGCTACCTCCAGGCTCCCGTCGTCGTCGCGGGCGACGAGCACTGGTCGGGCTTCCGCCCCGACCGCATCGCGGCGCTCGCGTCGCGCATGGCGTCGTCAGTCGCCTGACGACGCCCCCGCCGTCGTCGAAGGAGTCTTGTCGTGAGTGGGCTCGTCTACTTCTCGTCGGTCTCCGGGAACACACACCGCTTCGTCGAGAAGCTCGAGATGCCGGCCGAACGCCTGCCGGTCCGTGCGAGTGACCCGTTCCTGAAGGTCAACAACCCCTACGTGCTCGTCGTGCCGACCTACGGCTTCGGCAACACGGGCGGGGCAGTTCCCAAGCAGGTCATCAAGTTCCTCAACGACGAGGAGAACCGCAAGCTCCTGCGGGGGGTCATCGCCGCAGGGAACACGAACTTCGGTGAGGCGTACTGCCTCGCCGGGCCAGTCATCGCGTCCAAGTGCAAGGTGCCGTACCTGTACGGCTTCGAGCTCATGGGAACAGCTGAGGACGTCATCCGCGTCCGTGAAGGGTTGGGGAAGTTTTGGCAACAACAACGCTGACGCCGCCGCGCGTCTCGAACGACGGCATGGACTACCACGCGCTCAACGCCATGCTGAACCTGTACGACTCGGACGGGAAGATCCAGTTCGACAAGGACAGGGAAGCGGCTCGCGAGTACTTCCTCCAGCACGTCAACCAGAACACGGTCTTCTTCCACACGCTCGACGAGCGCCTCGACTACCTCGTCGAGCACGAGTACTACGACCCGGCCGTGCTCGAGCAGTACAGCCGTGAGTTCATCAAGAAGCTGCACGACTTCGCCTACTCGAAGAAGTTCCGCTTCCAGACGTTCCTCGGGGCCTTCAAGTACTACACGAGCTACACGCTCAAGACCTTCGACGGCCAGCGCTACCTCGAGCGCTTCGAGGACCGCGTGTGCATGGTCGCGCTCGCGCTCGCGGAGGGCGACGAGGACTTCGCGATGCACCTCGTCGACGAGATCATCTCCGGTCGCTTCCAGCCCGCGACCCCGACGTTCCTCAACCTCGGCAAGGCGCAGCGCGGCGAGCCCGTGTCCTGCTTCCTGCTGCGCATCGAGGACAACATGGAGTCGATCGCCCGTGGCATCAACTCCGCGCTCCAGCTGTCCAAGCGCGGCGGCGGGGTCGCGCTCCTGCTGAGCAACATCCGCGAGTACGGCGCGCCGATCAAGAAGATCGAGAACCAGTCCTCGGGCGTCATCCCCGTGATGAAGCTCCTCGAGGACTCGTTCTCCTACGCGAACCAGCTCGGCGCACGTCAGGGCGCGGGCGCGGTGTACCTGCACGCGCACCACCCGGACATCTACCGCTTCCTCGACACCAAGCGGGAGAACGCCGACGAGAAGATCCGCATCAAGACGCTCTCGCTCGGCGTCGTGATCCCGGACATCACCTTCGAGCTCGCGAAGAAGAACGAGCCGATGTACCTCTTCTCGCCCTACGACGTCGAGCGCGTCTACGGGGTCCCGTTCGCGGACGTCAACGTGACCGAGAAGTACTACGAGATGGTCGACGACAAGCGGATCCGCAAGACGAAGATCTCCGCGCGCGAGTTCTTCCAGACCCTCGCCGAGATCCAGTTCGAGTCGGGCTACCCGTACGTGATGTTCGAGGACACGGTCAACCGCGCCAACCCGATCAAGGGCAAGATCACGCACTCGAACCTGTGCTCGGAGATCCTCCAGGTCTCGACGCCCTCGACGTTCAACGAGGACCTGTCCTACGAGCACGTCGGCCGGGACATCTCGTGCAACCTCGGCTCGATGAACATCGCGCTCGCGATGGACGGCGGGGACCTCGGGACCTCGGTCGAGACGGCGATCCGCGCGCTCACGGCCGTCTCGGACCAGACGAGCATCGAGTCGGTGCCCTCGATCAAGAAGGCGAACGCCGACGGTCACGCGATCGGCCTCGGGCAGATGAACCTGCACGGGTTCCTCGCGCGCGAGCGGATCCACTACGGGTCCGAGGAAGGCCTCGACTTCACCAACATCTACTTCTACACGGTCGCCTTCCACGCGATCCGCGCCTCGAACAAGCTCGCGATCGAGCGCGGGCAGGCCTTCGCGGGCTTCGAGGACTCGAAGTACGCGAGCGGTGAGTACTTCGCCAAGTACATCGAGCAGGAGTGGAAGCCGCGCACCGAGCGGGTCGCCGAGCTGTTCGCGCGCTCGGGCATCCACATCCCGACGCAGGACGACTGGCGCGAGCTCGCCGAGTCGGTCAAGAAGCACGGGATCTACAACCAGAACCTGCAGGCCGTGCCGCCCACGGGGTCGATCTCGTACATCAACAACTCGACCAGCTCGATCCACCCGATCGCCTCGAAGATCGAGATCCGCAAGGAAGGCAAGATCGGGCGCGTCTACTACCCGGCCCCGTTCATGACGAACGAGAACCTCGAGTACTACCAGGACGCGTACGAGATCGGCTACGAGAAGATCATCGACACGTACGCCGAGGCGACCCAGCACGTCGACCAGGGCCTGTCGCTCACGCTGTTCTTCAAGGACACCGCGACGACCCGCGACCTCAACCGCGCGCAGATCTACGCGTGGCGCAAGGGCATCAAGACGATCTACTACGTGCGCCTGCGCCAGATGGCGCTCGAGGGCACCGAGATCGAGGGTTGCGTCTCGTGCATGCTGTGACCCCGGCCCGGGCTGTGGCCTTCACGACGATCATGGAGAGTGGACGATGACCCCCAGCGGTCAGATCAAGCTGGTCAGCCGCGTCACGGCGATCAACTGGAACCGGGTCGAGGACGACAAGGACCTCGAGGTCTGGGACCGGCTCACGGGCAACTTCTGGCTGCCCGAGAAGGTGCCGCTCTCGAACGACATCCAGTCCTGGGCGACCCTCACCGAGGACGAGTAGCTCATGACGACCCGCGTCTTCACGGGCCTGACCCTCCTCGACACGATCCAGGGCACGGTCGGTGCGGTCTCGCTCATCCCCGATGCGCTCACCCCGCACGAGGAGGCCGTCTACACGAACATCGCGTTCATGGAGTCGGTGCACGCGAAGTCGTACTCCTCGATCTTCTCGACGCTGTGCTCGACGCGCGAGATCGACGAGGCGTTCCGGTGGTCGGAGGAGAACCAGCACCTGCAGCGCAAGGCGGAGATCATCCTCGGCTACTACCGCGGTGACGACCCGCTCAAGCGCAAGATCGCCTCGGTCATGCTCGAGTCGTTCCTGTTCTACTCGGGCTTCTACGCCCCGATGTACTGGTCCTCGCGGGCCAAGCTGACCAACACCGCGGACCTCATCCGCCTCATCATCCGTGACGAGGCGGTCCACGGGTACTACGTCGGCTACAAGTACCAGCGGGGCCTGGAGAAGGAGTCCCAGGAGCGTCGCGACGAGCTCAAGGACTACACCTACCAGCTGCTGTTCGACCTCTACGACAACGAGGTCGAGTACACCCAGGACCTCTACGACGCGCTCGGCCTGACCGAGGACGTCAAGAAGTTCCTGCGGTACAACGCGAACAAGACGCTCATGAACCTCGGCTACGAGGCGCTCTTCCCGCGCGACGAGACCGACGTCAACCCGGCGATCCTCTCGGCGCTGAGCCCCAACGCGGACGAGAACCACGACTTCTTCTCGGGGTCGGGATCCTCGTACGTGATCGGCAAGGCCGAGAGCACCGAGGACGACGACTGGGACTTCTAGTCGCCCGAAGCACGACGACGGCGCCCCGGCGGGACCCTCCCGTCCGGGGCGCCGTCGTCCCCGGGCGCGACGCTCGCCGCGCGCCGTCGTCGGCCGCGACCTAGCGTGGGTGCGGGAGGTCTGCGATGCGTACCAGTGCTGTGCTCGACCGTTCGTGGCGTGAGGAAGGGCGGGTCCCACCGCCCGTGCTCCTCGCGTTCGGCTGGCTCGCCCAGTCGGTGATCGCGCGCAAGAAGCGCGGACCGCTGAGCCGGCTCGCCGGGCTCGGCGTCGGGGCGGCCTCGGTCGGTCTGGCTGGTGCCGCAGCGGCTCGTTTCGCCCGGGAGCGCACCTCTCTCGACCCGCTCGTCCCTGACGCCCGCGTGCTCGTCACCACGGGAGCGAACGCGGTGAGCCGCAACCCGATGTACACGGGCCTGGTCGGGCTGCTCGTCGCGCGGGCGATCTCGCGGCGCTCGGTCCGCGCTCTCGTGCCGGCCGCGGTGGTCGCCTTCCTGATCGACACCCGGCAGGTCCCTGCCGAGGAAGCCGTGCTCGCCGAACGCTTCGGCCCGCAGTTCGAGGCCTACCGCGCCGCGACGCCGCGCTGGGTCGACGCTCGCTCGGTCGAGGCGCTGCGCGCGGTGCTGCCGAGCATCGACCGCGAGCGGCTCGGCCGCATGGTCCCCTCCGAGGTGCGCGACCGCCTCCCCGAGCCGGTCCGGAGCTTGCTCGCCGACGACGACGCCCCGGTCACTCCCGTCCCGTGAGCTCGGCTCAGCCGGGCCAGGCCCAGATGAGCAGCATCGTCACGACGAAGCCGCTCGCGTAGTTGAGCCAGATGAAGCGGCGCCACGCGGGGTTGGTCTCGCCCGCGCGCTCGTCCGTGACGTGCCACCACGGGGCGGCGTTGAGGACGTAGGGCACGACGACGGCGGCCGCGAGCGGTCCCGGCCACGGGACGGCGAGCATGAGCACCCCGGCCGCGAGCCACAGCGCGATCGCGAGGCGGACGGTCGCGCGGGCGCCGATCACGGTCGCGACCGAACCGATCCCGGCTGTGCGGTCGGGGCCGACGTCCTGCACCGCGCCGAAGGCGTGCGCCGCGGTGCCCCACAGGAAGAAGGCCGTGAGCAGCAGGATCGTCCCGGTGCCGAGGCCCAGCCCGAGCCCGGCCGGCTCGCCCGCCTCCCGGGCCCTCACACCGGCCGCGACCGCGAAGCCCACGACGGCCGGGCTCACGAAGTGCGTGCTCGAGGTGATCGAGTCGAGGAACGGCCTCTCCTTGAACCGCAGTCCCTTCGCCGAGTACGCGACCACGGCGAAGGCGCTCAGCGTGAGCCACGGCCACGACGGCGGCCCGCCCGCCCACGCGAGGAACGCGAGGAACGGCACGGTCGTGATCGTCGAGGCCCACAGGGTCGCACGGTGCAGCCGTGGGGGCAGGAGCGCACCTTCGATCGAGCCCTTGCGCGGGTTGGCGAGGTCCGAGGCGTAGTCGAACACGTCGTTGATCCCGTACATCGCAAGGTTGTACGGGATCAGGAAGAACAGCACGCCGAGTACGAGGACGATGTCGACCTCGCCGCGCCCGAACAGGTATGCCGCCCCGAAGGGGAAGGCCGTGTTGATCCAGCTCACGGGCCGCGAGGCCGCGAGAAGGGTGCGGGCGTCGCGCGCGAGCGAGGGGCGCGCCGTCGTCGTCATGGGGCGTCCTCGGTGCGGGAGGTACCGCGTGCGGCCGGGGTGGGCGCGGCGCCGTCGAGGGGCGTCGACGCGCGGGGGCGGACGAGCGTGACCCACAGCGCGGGCAGCAGGATCGCCGCCGCGACGGGGTAGGCGAAGTCCTCGACGGGTGCGAGCCCGACGTGCAGGCCCGCGAGCGCGTCCGGGTCGTAGTGGAACAGCCCGGCGGCGATCATGATCGTGTCGAAGATGGCCGTGAGGATGACGAGCACGACCACGGT
>JAJUHG010000114.1 GCA_029267995.1 Micrococcales bacterium | reverse complement strand
TGCTCGAGGAGGACCGAGGACATGGCTGAGCTGGACCGATGGTTGCTCGAGACAGGGGACGACCTCGGCGTCGAGCCCGACGCGGTCGACGTCGAGCTCTTGCTCGACCTCGCACGCGACGTCGCGCACGGCGTCGCACGCCCCGCGGTGCCGCTCACGAGCTATCTGCTCGGCTACGCGGTCGCGCGCGCGGGCGGCGACCACGCGGCCCTGCGCCGGCTCGCGGGGCACGTGGGCGAGCGGGCGCGCAGCTGGCGGGAGGAGGAGCAGTGAGCACGGTGCACGTGCGGTTCTTCGCGGGCGCGGCCGAGGCCGCCGGGACCCAGAGCGAGCAGCTCACCGCAAGCACCGCGGGCGAGCTGCGCGCCGCGATCGTCGCAGCGCACGGCGCGGAGCTCGAGCGGGTGCTCGAGCGGTGCACGCTGCTCGCCGACGGCGTCCGGCTCGACTCCCCGAGCGCACCGATCGAGGCTGGCGCGACGGTCGACGTCCTGCCGCCCTTCGCTGGCGGTTGATCAGCCGCCGATCGCGCTCATCGGGCGGCGCGGTTGGAGGAAGCCCGGGTCGTCGATCCCGTGGCCGGCCTTCTTGCCCGCGATCGCGGCGCGCAGCGCGGCGTCGAGCTCGGCGTCGGTGCAGCCCTCGCGCATGAGGGTGCGCAGGTCGGTCTCGTCCTGCGCGAACAGGCAGTTGCGCAGCTGTCCGTCGGCCGTGAGCCGCACGCGGTCGCACGCACCGCAGAAGGGCGCCGTGACCGAGGCGATGACACCGACCGTGTGCGGACCGCCGTCGACGTACCAGAGCTCGGCCGGCGCAGAGCCGCGGCCCGGGACCTCCTCGAGCCGGAACGCGCCGCGCAGCCGTTCGAGGATCTCGGCCTGCGTGACCATCGTCGTGCGGTCCCACGTGTGCCCGGCGTCGAGCGGCATCTGCTCGATGAACCGCATCTGGTAGCCGCGTTCGACGGCGAAGCGCACGAGGTCGACGACCTCGTCGTCGTTGACGCCGCGCATCGCGACCGCGTTGAGCTTGATCGGCGAGAGCCCGACGGAGTCCGCAGCTGCGATCCCCGCAAGCGTGTCGTGCAGCCGGTCACGACGGGTGAGCGTCGCGAAGCGTTCGCGGTCGAGCGTGTCGAGGCTGACGTTGACGCGGGCGAGACCCGCGTCGCGCAACGGCGCGGCGAGCCCGGGCAGCCGCAGGGCGTTCGTCGTGAGGCTCACCTCGACACGGCCCTCCTCGCCCTCGAGGGTCGCGAGCCGGGCGACGACGTCGACGATGTCGGCGCGCAGCAGCGGCTCGCCGCCCGTGAGCCGGATCTCCGTCACGCCCGCCTCGACCGCGACACGTGCGACCCGGACGATCTCGGGCGTGCTGAGCATCGTCGACCCTGCGAGCCACGGGACGCCGTCGGCCGGCATGCAGTACGTGCAGCGCAGCGAGCAGCGATCCGTGAGCGAGATGCGCAGGTCCCGGTGGACCCGGCCGAAACGGTCGACGAGCGGGGCGCTCACGTGAGCCCGACCCACACGTGCGCGCCGCTCGCGAGGATCTCGCGCTTCCACACGGGCAGCTCGGCCTTGACCGCCTCGACCAGCTCGTGGCACGCCGCGAAGGCCTCGGCGCGGTGGGCAGTCGCGACCGCGCACACGAGCGCGGGCTCGCCGACCACGAGCCGACCCACGCGGTGGCTCACGGCCGCGGCGAGCGCATCATGGGCGTCCGCGACCCGTCCGACGATCTCGCCGAGGACCCGCTGGGCGTCGGGGTGGGCGGAGTACTCGAGCGCGACGACCTCACCCTCGACGCTCGGGTCGTGGTCGCGCACCTGGCCGACGAAGGTCGCGACGGCTCCTGCGCGCGGGTCCTGGACGCGGGCGACGTGGGCCGTGACGGTGATCGGCTCGGGGGTCACTGCGGCGAAGCGGGTCACGCGTGGTCACCCCCGTCGAGCTGGTCGAGCACGTGCGGCACGAGGGGGAGCAGCACGTCGAGGCCGTCGGCCACCCCGCCCGGCGAGCCGGGCAGGTTGACGACGAGCGCACCGCCCGCCGTCACGCCCGCGAGGCCGCGCGAGAGGGCCGCGGCCGGGACGCGCGCGCGGCTCTCGGCGCGCAGGGCCTCGGCGATCCCGGGGACCTCGCGCGCGAGCACGGGGCGGGTCCCCTCGGGAGTCTCGTCGCGCGGGCCAAGACCCGTGCCGCCGCTCGTGAGGACGAGGCGCACGCCGTCGTCGAGCGCGTCGCGCAGGGCCGCGGTGACCTCGTGGGCCCCGTCGGGCACGACGACGACGTCGGCGCGAAAGCCCGCTTTCTCGAGCCGCTCGACCGCGAGCGGGCCGCATCGGTCGGGGGACTCGCCGCGCGAGCGGCGGTCCGAGACCACGATCACCCGGGCCCTGTCCACCCGGCCAACCTACAGCCCGAAGGTCCCGGGTTCTCGCGGGGTGGCCCGGGAATAATCGCTGCATGGGGACGCGACCGGTCACGACCTACCGCGCGCTCGCCTCACCGAGCCGCGTCGCGATCCTGCACGTGCTCCAGGAACAGGGCGAGATCCCCCTCGACGTCGTCGCGCGGGCCGTGCGTCTGCACCACAACACGGTGCGCGAGCACCTCGACCGGCTCATCGAGGCGGGCTTCGTCGAGTCCCGGCCCGAGCGGCGCGGGACGCGTGGCCGTCCGCGCATCCTCTACCGGCCCGCCGACGCCCCGGGGCACAAGAGCCTCGACGAGAACTTCCGCGAGCACTTCATGCAGGTGCTCGTCGCGGGGTACGGCACCGCGTTCGAGTCGCCCGCCGAGGAGGCGCAGCGCGCGGGTGCCCGCTGGGTGACCCGGGCCCTCGACGAGCGCGAACCCAGCTCCGAGCAGCCCGCAAGGGCCAGTGACGACGAGCGGCGCGAGGCGGCGGCACGCCGTCAGCTCGCTGCGCTCGAGGTGCACCTCGACGAGCTCGGTCTCGCGCCCGAGGTCGACGTCGCCGAGCTCGAGGTGCACCTGCGGCGCTGCCCCTTCCTCAACCTCGCGCGGGCCCGCACCGAGGTCGTGTGCTCGGTCCACCTCGGGGTCGCACGCGGGATCCTCGCGCACGAGGGAGGCCCGCTCGAGGCCGAACGGCTCGAGCCGCTCGTGGGCCCGAGCCATTGCATCCTGCACCTCGCGATCCAGGACGAGGGGCCGGCCGGAGAATAAAACCGGCGATTCGGGCTGCGGCCCGGCGCAGACGTGACCAGACTGGGGCGGGCCAGGGTTCGTCGACGAACGGGGGCCAGCGATGCTCCGAGTGTCACCGCGGGTCGACCTGAGCACGTGGGACCCCGAGGACCCCGACCGCTGGGACCCGAAGTTCGCGTGGCGCACGCTGTGGATCACGACGTACAACCTCACGCTCGCCTTCTGTGTGTGGTATCTCGTGAGCGCGATCGCACCGCGGCTGACGACGATCGGCTACGACCTCACGAGCGAGCAGCTCTACTGGCTCGTCGCGGTCCCGGGCCTCGCGGGCGGTGCGATGCGGCTCATCTACATGTTCCTGCCGCCGATCGTGGGCACGCGCACGCTCGTGGGCGGCTCCGCGACGCTCCTGCTGCTGCCGATGATCGGCTGGACCCTCGCGGTACGCAACGTCGACACCCCGTACTACGTGCTCATCCTGCTCGCGGCCGCGGCGGGGGTCGGCGGTGGCGCCTTCTCGGGCTTCATGCCCTCGACGAGCTACTTCTTCCCCCGGCGGATGTCTGGCACGGCGCTCGGCCTGCAGGCCGGGATCGGCAACTTCGGCGTGAGCCTCATCCAGTTCCTCACGCCGTGGGTCGTGGGCTTCGGCCTCCTCGGGGTCACGCACATCACCCCGCAGGAGAAGATCGACGGCGGCCACATGTGGCTGCACAACGCGGGGCTCGTGCTCATCCCGTGGGTCGTGCTCGGCATGGTGCTCGCCGCCGTCTACCTGCGTCGGGTCCCGGTCACGGCGAACTTCCGCGAGCAGCTCGACATCTTCGGCGACCGCCATACGTGGTACATGACGGCGATCTACACGATGACGTTCGGGGCGTTCTCGGGCTTCGCGGCCCAGCTCGGCCTGCTCATCAACGCGCAGTACGGGAGCTTCGCCGACGCGCCCGACCCGCTCAAGTACGCGTTCCTCGGTCCGCTGCTCGGCTCGGCCACGCGCGCGCTGTGGGGACCGCTGTGCGACAGGTACGGGGGCGCGTTGTGGACCTTCGTGGCCGGGGTCGGGATGACGGTCTCGACGGTCTTCACGATCTTCTTCCTGGCCCCGACGGACGTGAGCCAGTTCGGCCTCTTCCTCGCCGGGATGCTCGCGATCTTCACGTTCGCGGGGATCGGCAACGCGGGGACCTTCAAGCAGATGCCGATGATCTTCGACCGCCGCCAGGCGGGCGGGGTCATCGGGTTCACGTCCTCGGTCGCTGCCTTCGGGCCGTTCCTCGTGGGCGTTGCGCTGTCGATGTGGACGCCGCGCGCGTTCTTCGTCGGCTGCGCGGTGTTCTTCGCGGTGTGCACCGTGCTGACGTGGCGACAGTACGCCCGGCCGGGAGCGCCGAGGCCCGGGTAGCCCCGCCAAGGGCCGATCGAGATCCACCGCACGAGCAAGGGAGCTGGAATGACCACGACGGACCCGACTGCTCGCCCTGGGCTCGACGGACCCGCGAGCGACGTCCTGCTCCGCCTCGGCCGCTACCTGCGCCAGGGCGAGGTCTCGGACGACCTGCGCAGCGTGCACCGCGAGGGCGGGCGCGACGCCGACGTGTTCTACCGCGACCGCTGGAGCCACGACAAGGTCGTGCGCTCGACGCACGGCGTGAACTGCACGGGCTCGTGCTCGTGGAAGGTGTACGTCAAGGACGGGATCATCACGTGGGAGACCCAGCAGACGGACTATCCCTCGGTGGGCCCCGACTCCCCGGAGTACGAGCCGCGCGGCTGCCCGCGCGGGGCTGCCTTCAGCTGGTACACGTACTCGCCGACCCGCATCCGCTACCCATATGTGCGCGGGGTGCTCCTCGAGCTGTTCCGGGGTGCCCTCGCGCGCACGGGCGACCCGGTCGAGGCCTGGGCGAGCATCGTCGAGGACCCCGAGACCGCGCGCCGGTACAAGCGGGCCCGCGGCAAGGGCGGGCTCGTGCGCGCGACGTGGGACGAGGCGACCCAGATCGCTGCCGCGGCCCAGGTCTACACGATCAAGAAGTACGGCCCCGATCGCGTCGCAGGGTTCTCGCCGATCCCCGCGATGTCGATGGTCTCGCACGGGGCGGGCGCGCGGTACCACGCGCTCATCGGCGCCCCGATGCTCTCGTTCTACGACTGGTACGCGGACCTGCCCGTCGCCTCGCCCCAGGTGTTCGGCGACCAGACGGACGTCCCCGAGTCAGGGGACTGGTGGGACGCGGGCTACCTCATCATGTGGGGCTCGAACATCCCCGTGACGCGCACCCCCGACGCACACTGGATGGCAGAGGCGCGCTACAAGGGCCAGAAGGTGATCGCCGTCGCCCCTGACTACGCCGACAACGTCAAGTTCGCCGACGAGTGGCTCGCGGTCGCCCCGGGCACCGACGGTGCGCTCGCGATGGCGATGGGGCACGTGACGCTCAAGGAGTTCTTCGTCGACCGGGACACCCCGTACTTCACGGACTACGTCAAGAAGTACACCGACCTGCCTTTCCTCGTGCGGCTCGAGGAGCGTGACGGCGCGTACGTGCCGGGCAAGTTCCTCACGGCCGCGGACCTGCCGGCCGAGCAGCGCGCGGGGGCGGGGGAGGAGAACCTGCAGTTCAAGACGGTCCTGCTCGACTCCGTCACGGGCCAGCCCGTCGTCCCGGGTGGCTCGCTCGGCTTCCACTACGGCGCGGAGGGCGAGGGCCGCTGGAACCTCGACCTCGGCGACGTGGACCCCATGCTCTCGGCCGCGGGGCACGTCTCGCCCTCCGCGAGCCCGACCACGCCCTCGGGCGCGACGAGCGCCCCGGCCGACGGCGCGCCGTCGTCGGCGGAGGTCCTGCTGCCGCGCTTCGACACGATCGACGGCACGGCGGGCACCGTGCGCCGGGGCGTCCCCGTGCGAAAGGTCGGCGGCCACCTCGTCACGACGGTGCTCGACCTCATGCTCGCCCAGTACGGCGTGGCCCGAGCAGGGCTGCCCGGCTCGTGGCCGAGCGGCTACGACGACGCGAGCGAGCCGTGCACGCCCGCGTGGCAGGAGCAGTTCACGGGCGTGCCCGCGGCGAAGGCCGAGCGGATCGGCCGGGAGTTCGCGGCGAACGCCGAGGAGTCCCGTGGCCGCTCGATGATCATCATGGGAGCGGGCACGAACCACTGGTTCCACTCCGACACGATCTACCGGGCGTTCCTCGCGCTCACGACGCTCACGGGCTGCCAGGGCGTCAACGGCGGCGGCTGGGCGCACTACGTCGGCCAGGAGAAGGTGCGCCCGCTCACGGGCTTCAACCACTACGCCAACGCGCTCGACTGGCAGCGCCCGCCGCGCAACATGATCCAGACGGCGTTCTGGTACCTCAACTCGAGCCAGTACCGCTACGACACCTTCGCCGCCGACGCCCTCACGGCGCACCCCACGGCCGGGGCGCAGGGGCGGTTCGCGGGCATGACGACGGCCGACCTCATCGCGCAGTCGGCGCGCATGGGGTGGATGCCGTCCTACCCGACGTTCGACCGCAACCCGCTCGACCTCGCCGACGAGGCGGCGGCGGCCGGCCAGGAGGTCGGCGAGTACGTGCCGGCCCAGCTCAAGGACGCCTCCCTGCGCTTCGCGGCCGAGGACCCCGACGCGCCCGAGAACTTCCCCCGTGTCCTGACGGTGTGGCGCGCAAACCTGCTCGGCTCCTCCGCGAAGGGCAACGAGTACTTCCTGCACCACCTGCTCGGCACCGACTCGAACCTGCGGGCGACCGAGGCGAGCGAGGCGCAGCGCCCGCGCGACGTCGTCTGGCGCGAGGAGGCCGCCACGGGCAAGCTCGACCTGCTGCTCTCGCTCGACTTCCGCATGACGAGCACGACGATCTACTCCGACGTCGTGCTGCCCGCCGCGACGTGGTACGAGAAGTACGACCTCAACACGACGGACATGCACCCGTTCGTCAACTCCTTCAGCCCCGCGATCTCCCCGCCGTGGCAGACGCGCACCGACTTCGACATCTTCCACACCCTCGCGCGGCAGTTCTCCGTGCTCGGGGCCGAGCACCTCGGGGTGCGCAAGGACGTCGTCGCGGTGCCGCTCACGCACGACACCCCCGACGAGATGGCCTACCCGCACGGGATCGTCGCAGACTGGCGGACGGGGGAGGTCGAGCCGATCCCAGGCAGGACGATGCCCAGGCTCGTCGTCGTCGAACGGGACTACGGCGCCGTCGCCGCGAAGCTTGCGACGCTCGGCCCGCTGCTCGAGAAGCTCGGCACGACGACGAAGGGCATCACGTACGACGTCTCGAAGGAGATCGACTACCTCGCGCGGAAGAACG
>JAJUHG010000113.1 GCA_029267995.1 Micrococcales bacterium | reverse complement strand
CGCGGGGTACTTCATCGTGACCTTCGAGCCGATGTTCCCGTCGACCCACTCCATCGTCGCGCCCTCGGCCGCGGTCGCCCGCTTGGTCACGAGGTTGTAGACGTTGTTCGACCAGTTCTGGATCGTCGTGTAGCGCACGCGCGCGTTCTTCTTGACGATGATCTCGACGACGGCCGAGTGCAGGGAGTCCGACTTGTAGATCGGCGCGGTGCAGCCCTCGACGTAGTGCACGTAGGAGCCCTCGTCGGCGATGATGAGCGTCCGCTCGAACTGGCCCATGTTCTCGGTGTTGATCCGGAAGTAGGCCTGCAGGGGGATCTCGACGTGCACGCCCGGCGGGACGTAGACGAACGATCCGCCCGACCACACCGCGGTGTTGAGCGCGGCGAACTTGTTGTCGCCCGAGGGGATCACCGAGCCGAAGTACTGCTGGAAGATCTCGGGGTGCTCGCGCAGCGCCGTGTCGGTGTCGAGGAAGATGACGCCCTGCTCCTCGAGGTCCTCACGGATCTGGTGGTAGACGACCTCGGACTCGTACTGCGCCGCGACGCCCGCGACGAGGCGCTGCTTCTCCGCCTCGGGGATGCCGAGCCGGTCGTAGGTGTTCTTGATGTCCTCGGGCAGGTCCTCCCACGAGGTGGCCTGCTTCTCGGTCGACCGCACGAAGTACTTGATCTGGTCGAAGTCGATCCCGGACAGGTCCGAGCCCCAGGTCGGCATCGGCTTGCGCTCGAAGAGGCGCAGCGCCTTGAGCCGGGTCTTGAGCATCCACTCGGGCTCGTCCTTCAAGGCCGAGATGTTGCGCACGACCTCCTCGTCCAGGCCGCGGCGTGCCGTCGCTCCGGCGTCGTCGGGGTCGTGCCAGCCGTAGCCGTAGGCACCGATCGAGGCGATGATCTCCTCGTCGCTCGTCATCGGCGTGGCGCTCTCGGTCGACGCACTCATGCCGTCGCTCCTTCCGTTCGGGAGGTGGTCGGGGTCAGGGGGATGTTGGTCGTGCACACGTGCCCGCCGCCCGCGATCGTCGCGAGCCGCTGGACGTGCACGCCGAGCAGCCGCGAGAACGCGGCGGTCTCGGCCTCGCACAGCTGGGGGAACTGGGCCGCGACGTCCTGCACGGGGCAGTTGCCCTGGCACAGCTGGAGGGTCGCGGTCCCGTCGACGGGACGGGCGCTCGCAGCGTAGCCGTCCGCCGAGAGCCGCTCGGCGAGGACGGCGGCACGCGCGGCGGGCTCGTCCCCGGCCGCCTCGACGCTCGCGGCGTAGCGCTCCTCGAGGCGCGCGGCGCGGTCCTCGGCGAAGCCCTCGATCGCCTCGGCGCCGGCGACCTCGGCGAGGAAGCCGATCGCCTGCGCGGCGATCTGGGCGTACCCCGTCGGGAGGGCCTGGTGACCGCGGGCCGTGACGACGTAGTGCCGCGCGGGGCGGCCTCGTCCGGCACGCGCCGAGCGCGGCACCTCGTGCTCGGCGATCAGTCCGTCGTCGAACAGCTCGGCAAGGTGCCGGCGCACCCCGGCCCGGGTGAGGCCGAGCTGCTCGGCGAGCGCTGGCGCCGTCGTCGGGCCTGTCGCGGCGACGAGGCGCAGGACGCGGGCACGTGTCGTGTCTTCGAGCGCTGGGGTCGCAGGGGCGTCAAGCACAGGCATGCGCACACCTCCCAGGTCTGTTCGACGTCGGTGCGCATCGGGGCGCGCACCATGGCCATCAGTATTGGCAACATCCTCGTTGCCTTATTCGTTCCCCGCAAGCAAGGGTAACCTCAGCGCGTGCCCGAGACCGCCGTCGACATCCGCGCCCTGCGCAAGGCCTACGGCGCGACGACGGCCGTCGACGGCCTCGACCTGCGCGCCGCCGCGGGCGAGGTCACGGCCGTCCTGGGCCCCAACGGCGCGGGCAAGACGACGACCCTCGAGTGCCTCGTAGGGCTGCGCGAGGCCGACGCCGGCACCGTGCGGACCCTCGGTCTCGACCCGGTGCGCGAGGCGGCCGCGCTGCGACCGCGCATCGGGGTCATGCTCCAGGACGGCGGCCTGCCCCTCGGCGCGCGCGCGGGGAGCGTGCTGCGTCACATTGCGTCGCTCTACCGCGAGCCCCGACCCGTCACCGATCTCGTCGAGCGGCTCGCCCTCGCCGACTTCCTGCGCACGAGCGTGCGCCACCTCTCGGGCGGGCAACGCCAGCGCCTCGCGCTCGCGGTCGCGCTCGTGGGACGCCCCGAGCTCGTCCTGCTCGACGAACCGAGCGCAGGCATGGACCCCCAGTCCCGTCGGGTCGTGTGGGACCTCGTGACCGAGCTGCGCGGCGAGGGCGTCGCGGTGCTGCTCACGACGCACCTCATGGACGAGGCCGAGGCGCTCGCCGACCGCGTCGTCGTCGTCGACCACGGCAGGGCCGTCGCACGCGGCACGGTCGCCGAGCTCACGAGCTCGACGGGGGTCGTGCGGCTCACGGTCCCGGGCGGTCTCGACGCCGGCGCGCTCTCCCGCGAGCTCGGGGTGCCCGTGCGCACGAGCGCACCGGGCCAGTACGTCGTCGAGGCGAGCGGGAGCCCTGGGCTCGTCACGGCGGTCGCGAGCGCGTGCGCGGCCCAGAACGCCCAGATCACCTCGCTCGACGTCGGGCGGCGCACGCTCGAGGACGTGTTCCTCGACCTCACGGGAAGGCACCTGCGATGAGCGCGCCCGCCTCACCGGCCCGGCGCGTGCTCGCGCAGACCCGCTTCGAGGCACGGGCCCTGCTCGGACGCAGCGAGCAGGTGCTGCTCGCGCTCGTGCTGCCCGCGCTCGCGCTCGTCGTGCTCGCCCAGACCGACGCGGTCGAGCTCGGTCTTGCCGGTGGGCCCCGGATCGACGTCGTCGCCCCCGGGGTGATCGCGCTCGCCGTGCTCGCGACCTCGTTCACCTCCCAGACGATCATGACGGCCTTCGACCGCCGCGCGGGGGTGCTGCGGCTCCTCGCGACCACGCCGCTCGGTCCGGGCGGGCTGCTCGGGGGGACCGTGGGCGGGGTGCTCGTCGTCCAGGTGGTCCAGGTCGCGGTGCTCGGGGGTATTGCGCTCGCGCTCGGCTGGCAGCCGCACCTCGGCGGCGTCCCCGCGGCGCTGATCGCGCTCGTCCTCGCGACGGCGGCGTTCACGGCCCTCGCGCTGCTGCTCGCCGGGACGCTGCGCGCCGAGGCCGTGCTCGGCCTGGCAAACCTCGTGTTCGTGCTCGTCGCGGCGGGCGGAGCGGTCCTGCTGCCCGCCGACCGGTTCCCGAGCCCGCTCGCCGAGATCGCCGCGCTCCTGCCCGCGGGTGCCCTCGGCGAGGCGCTGCGCAGCGCGCTCGGCACGGGGGCGTTCCCGACGCAGCACCTCGGTGTCCTTGCTGCGTGGGCCCTCGTGTGCTCGCTCGCGGCCCGCCGGTGGTTCCGCTGGTTCTAGAGGCACGGCGTGTGGTGCTGCACACAGCGGTGCTGGTGACGGACGGCTGTGCTCGGCCCGCGACTAGCCTGAGGACGTGAGCAGCACCGCCTCCCCCGCCGTGACGACCGTCTCTTCGTGGACCCGCCGGGCGCTGTGGGCCAACCTCGTGGCGCAGATCGGCATCATCGTCACCGGTGGCGCCGTGCGACTCACGGGATCGGGCCTCGGCTGCTCGACCTGGCCACAGTGCGAGCCGGGCGAGTTCACACCGCAGTTCCACGAGGAGATGTCGATCCACTCGCTCATCGAGTTCGGCAACCGCACGCTCACCGGCGTGCTCGGTGTCTTCGCCCTCGCTGTCCTGCTGCTCGTGCTGCGCGAGCGCTTCCGGCCCGAGTGGTTCCGCCGCCTCGCGTGGGCGCCGCTCGCTGGGGTCGCACTCCAGGCAGTGATCGGCGGCGTCACGGTGCTCGCGAAGCTCCACCCCGCCGTCGTCGGCCTGCACATGATCGTGAGCCTCGCGCTCGTGGCCGCCTCGGCCGTGCTGCTCGCGAAGGACCGTGCGACCCGTCCCGGGGCCGACGACGACGCCTTCGCTCCCCCGGAGACGACGCTCCTCGTCGCGCGGGTCCTGCTCGGGATCGGCGCGGTGCTCATGGTGCTCGGCGTGATCGTCACGGGTGCGGGACCGCACGGCGGTGACGACGAGCACGCCTACCGCTACGAGATCGACCCAGTCTCGGCGGCCAAGGCGCACGCATGGGTCGCGTGGGCCTTCGTCCTGCTCGTCGCGGTCGTCGTCGTGCTCCTGCGCCGCGACGGCGCGCCACGCGCGGTGCGCCGCACGTGGTGGTGGCTCGTCGCGGTGACGCTCGCCCAGGGCGTGATCGGCTACGTCCAGTACTTCACGGGCCTCCCCGAGATCATCGTCGGCGCGCACCTGCTCGGCACGGGCGTCCTGACCGCCTCGCTCGCGTGGGCCTACGCGTGCCTGCGGCCCGTCGCACCGAGCCCACGACCGGCCGAGGTCGACACCTGATCCCGGCCGCGCGCGCCGTCCGGGACCGCTCGGGCCCGCTATCGTCGCGCCCATGAGCTCACCCGAGCGCACCGACCCCCCGCTCGCCGGGGACGAGGCCGCGACCCTGCTCGGCTTCCTCGAGTTCCACCGCGAGACGCTCCGGTGGAAGACCTCCGGGCTCGACGCCGAGGGGCTCGCGCGGGCCTTGCCACCCTCCGACATGACGCTCGGAGCTCTGCTCAAGCACCTCGCGAGCGTCGAGGACTACTGGTTCGGGCAGATCCTGCTCGGCAGGCAGGCATCGCCCCCGTTCGGCACGGCCCCGTGGGACGTCGATCCCGACTGGGACTGGCACTCCGCCGCCGACGACGCGCCCGAGACCTTGCACCACCTGCTCGCCGAGGCGATCGCGAGGTCCCAAGAGGCGACGTCGACGGTGCTCGCCGCGGGCGGCCTCGACGCGCTCTCGGCGGGTCGGTCACGGCGCGGCGAGCAGTTCTCGCTGCGGTGGATCCTCGTGCACATGATCGAGGAGTACGCGCGCCACAACGGGCATGCCGATCTTCTGCGACAAGCGGTCGACGGGCTCGTCGGGGAGTAGGCCGCCCGTGCTCAGCGGTCGGGGCGGGTGCGGCGCGCGTGCGCCGCGAGGACCCCGACGACCGTCGTCGGCGAGTGGAGCCGGCCCTCGAGGACGCCCGCGACGGCGTCGTCGAGGGGCACCCACACGGGCTCGAGGTCGGCTTCCTCCTCGGTGCGCACGTGGCGCTCACCCTCGGGCACGGGACTGAGCTCCCGGGCGAGGAAGACGTGAATCTCCTCGCTCGACCCTCCCGGGGTCGAGCGGAACGACACGAGGTGCTCCCACTGCGAGGCGACAAGGTCGGCCTCCTCGGCGAGCTCACGGCGCGCCGTGTCGACGGGGTCCTCTCCCGGCACGTCGAGCAGGCCCGCGGGCGGCTCCCACAGGTAGCCGCGCACGGGGTGGCGGTACTGCTTGAGCAGCAGGACGCGGTCCTGCGGGTCGAGCGCGATCACCGCGACCGCCCCCGGGTGGTCGACGAACTCCCGACGCACGACCGAGTGCCCAAGGTCGGCGTCCTCGGCGACGACGTCCCACACCCGCCCTGCGAAGATCTCCTCGCGAGCGAGGACGGGGACGGAGCCGAACTCATCGGCGAGGCCCGGCCCGGTCACCGCGCCGTCGCCTCGGCCTCGACCTGGCTGCTCGACGCGTCCGCGGCGTCCTGCCGGTCGAGCGCTGCCCGCACGAGCCCCGCGAAGAGCGGGTGGGGACGCGTGGGTCGCGACTTGAACTCGGGGTGGGCCTGGGTCGCGACGAAGTACGGGTGCACCTCGCGCGGGAGCTCGACGAACTCGACGAGCTTGCCGTCGGGCGAGGTGCCCGAGAACACCAGGCCCGCCTCCTCGAGCTGGGCGCGGTAGGCGTTGTTGACCTCGTAGCGGTGCCGGTGGCGCTCGGAGACACGCTCGGAGCCGTAGACCTCCGCGACGATCGAGCCCGGGGTCAGGACGGCGTCGTACGCGCCGAGACGCATCGTCCCGCCCATGTCGCCCGCACCCGAGACGATGTCCTGCTGCTCCTCCATCGTCGCGATCACGGGGTGCTTCGTGCTCGGGTCGAACTCCGAGCTCGACGCGCCCTCGAGGCCGAGCTCGCTGCGCGCGATCTCCATGACGATCGCCTGGAGCCCGAGGCAGATGCCCAGCAGCGGGGTGCGCGTGCGGCGCGACCAGCGGATCGCGCCGAGCTTGCCCTCGATCCCGCGCACGCCGAAGCCGCCCGGCACGAGGATCGCGTCGACCCCGCCGAGCGCGCGCTCGGCGCCCTCGTCGGTCTCGCAGTCGTCGGCTCGCACCCAGCGGATGTCGACCTTGGTGTCATGCGCGAAGCCACCTGCGCGCAGCGCCTCGGACACCGACAGGTACGCGTCGTGCAGGTCGACGTACTTGCCCACCATCGCGACCTCGACGTGCCGGGAGGGGTTGTGCACCCGACGGCGCAGTCCGTCCCACATCTCCCACTCGACGTCCCGGAAGGGAAGGTCGAGGCGGCGGATGACGTACGCGTCGAGGCCCTCGGTGTGCAGCACGCGCGGGATGTCGTAGATGCTCGGGGAGTCGACCGCGGTCGTGACGGCCTCGGTGTCGACGTCGCAGAACAGCGCGATCTTGGCCTTCGTCGACTCGGGCAGCTCGCGGTCCGCGCGCAGCACGAGCGCGTCGGGCTGGATACCGATCGAGCGCAGCTCGGCGACCGAGTGCTGGGTCGGCTTGGTCTTGAGCTCGCCCGAGGGTCCGATGAAGGGCACGAGCGAGACGTGCAGGAAGAACACGTTCTCCCGGCCCAGGTCGTGGCGCACCTGACGCGCGGCCTCGAGGAACGGGAGCGACTCGATGTCACCGACAGTGCCGCCGATCTCGGTGATGATCACGTGCGGTGCGTCCCCCTCCTCGGGGTGCGCCTGCGCGCGCATGCGCTCCTTGATCGCGGCGGTGATGTGCGGGATGTCCTGGACCGTGTCCCCGAGGTACTCCCCGCGGCGCTCCTTCGCGATCACGGTCGAGTAGATCTGGCCCGTCGTGACGTTCGCCGCGGCCGTGAGGTTCACGTCGAGGAATCGCTCGTAGTGCCCGATGTCGAGGTCGGTCTCGGCGCCGTCCTCGGTGACGAACACCTCCCCGTGCTGGAAGGGGTTCATCGTCCCCGGGTCGACGTTGAGGTACGGGTCGAGCTTCTGCATCGCGACCCGGAGGCCTCGTGCGCGCAGGAGTCGGCCGAGGCTCGAGGCGGTGAGCCCCTTGCCGAGGGAGGAGACGACTCCTCCGGTCACGAAGATCTGCCGGGTCACGTGTTCCGACCGCCCGGGGAGCCGGATCGAGTGCTCTACCACGGGGTTCCAATCTACCTCAGGCGAGGCCCGGCCGCGTCGAGACGCGCGTAGCGCTCGAGCCACTCCTGGGCGACCTGCTCGCGCGCGGGCAGCTCGGCGAAGCGGCGCCGGCCCGCCGCACTGCGCTCGGCGTGGCGCTGCGGGTCGCTGAGCAGGGCAGCGACCGCACGCGCGAAACCGTGCGCCGCCCCGGGGGCCACGAGCT
>JAJUHG010000112.1 GCA_029267995.1 Micrococcales bacterium | reverse complement strand
GGCTCGGGCGTCGGGGACGACCGGCGCGCCGGCTGGCTCGCCGCGATGAGCGAGGCACGGCCTGCGCTCGCGCTCGACCCGCTGCACCGCGAGGTCGCCGACGACGTCCGCGACGCGGTCCTCGCGACGAGGCACCTGCTCGAGACCGAGGCGCCCACCGCGATCGTGTGCGCGAGCGACTCGCTCGCGCTCGGCGCGGCCGAGGCCGTGCGCCGCTCGCACGCCCGGGTCGCCGTCGTCGGCTTCGACGACACCCCGGTCGCTGCCGCGACGGGACTGACGAGCGTCGCCCAGCCGCTCGCCGAAGCCGCGCGCCGCGCGGTCGAGCTCGTGCTCGCCCAGGTCGCAGGCTCGCGCGAGTCCCCCGAGGTTCTGCTCAGCCCCGAGCTCGTGGTGCGGGACAGCTCGGTCCCCCACCGTCCCACCGAGGAGGTCTGACATGTCGACGACGATGCGCAGACTGCCTGCCACGGCAGCCCTCGCGGCGAGTGCCCTTGCGCTCGCCGCGTGCTCAGGAGGCGGCGGGTTCGACGACCCGGCCCCGGGCGAGTCACCGGGCGGCGCGACGGACGCCCCCGCGGGCGAGCTCGCGGTCCTGATCGGCTCGAGCGGCGACGCCGAGACCGACGCGGTCACGGCCGCGGTCGAGGCGTGGTCCGCCGAGACGGGCGTCACCGCGAGCGTCACGGTCGCCTCCGACCTGCCCCAGCAGCTGAGCCAGGGGTTCGCGGCGGGTGACCCGCCCGACGTGTTCTACGTGAGCACCGACCACCTCGCCGGCTGGGCCGCGAACGGCTCGCTGCACCCCTACGGCGACCAGCTCGCGAACGTCGAGGACTTCCACGACTCGCTGCGCGAGAACTTCACGGTCGACGACCAGCTCGTCTGCGCCCCGAAGGACTTCTCGACGCTCGCACTCGTGATCAACACCGACGCGTGGGCCGAGGCGGGCCTCGGCGACGACGACGTCCCCACGACGTGGGACGAGCTCGCCGATGTCGCCGCCGCACTGACGACCGACTCGAGGGTCGGGCTGTCGTTTGGTCCTGAGTACCAGCGCATCGGGGTCTTCATGGCCCAGGCGGGCGGCGGGCTCGTCGCGGAGGACGGCACGACCGCGATCGTCGACTCCCCCGAGAACCTCGCGGCGCTCGAGTACGTCCAGCAGCTCATGACCGACGGCGTCATGGCCTACCCCGCCGACGTCGGGGCGGGCTGGGGCGGCGAGGCCTTCGGGACGGGCGCGGCGGCCATGACGATCGAGGGCAACTGGATCGTCGGGGCGCTGCGCAACGACTTCCCCGACACCCCGTACCGCGTCGTCGAGCTCCCTGCGGGACCCGCGGGCAAGGGCACGCTCCAGTTCACCAACTGCTGGGGCATCGCGGCCGACTCCGACTCCCCCGACGCCGCGCTCGACCTCGTCGAGCACCTCACGAGCACCGAGCAGCAGATCGAGTTCGCGAGCGCCTTCGGGGTCATGCCCTCGGTCCGCTCGGCGGCCGAGGCCTTCGCGGCCGAGTTCCCCGAGCAGGAGGCGTTCATCACCTCGGCCGACTTCGCGACCGGAATGCCGACCGCCGAGGGCGCGGCCGAGGTCATCAGCGACTTCAACGCCCAGCTCGAGGGCCTCGCGAACGCCGACGCGAGCGAGGTCCTCGCCTCGGTCCAGGCAAACCTGCAGGCCGCGCTCGACGCGGCCGGCTAGGCGCGGGCATGAGCACGCAGCGTGCGGTGCTCGCCCGCACTGCGTCTCGCGGCTCCGGGGTCCGGGGCCGCGAGGCGCAGGCCGGGTGGCTCTTCGTCGCACCCGTGATCGTCCTGCTCGGACTCTTCCTCGTGCTGCCCGTCGTCATGGCGGCCTGGGTGAGCGTCTCGGACTGGACGGGGCGCGGCAGCCCGTTCTCGGCAGAGGTGGACTTCGTCGGGACGCAGAACTACTCCGAGCTGCTCTTCGGCGGCGGTCTCGCGACGCAGGACTTCGGCACCGCGCTGCGCAACAACTCGTGGTACGTCCTGCTCGTCGTGCCGACCCAGACGGCGCTCTCGCTGTTCCTCGCGATCATGGTCAACCGGAAGTGGTTGCGCGGGTCGAGCTTCTTCCGCACCGCGTTCTACTTCCCCTCGGTCACGAGCTCGGTCGCGATCACGGTCCTGTTCCTGTTCCTGTTCTCCGCGACGGGCGTGGTCAACAAGGTGCTCCAGGCGATGAGCGTCTCAGGACCCAACTGGTTCGCCGACCCGCGCGGCGTGCTGCACGTGCTGCTCGCGTGGCTCGGCGTCGAGCGGGGGCCCGCGGTCCTGACCGACCACGCGGTGCTCGGGGTCTCGCTCTGGCAGTGGCTCGCGGGCCCCTCGGTCGCGATGAGCGTGCTGATCCTCATGGCGGTCTTCACGACCTCGGGCACGTTCATGCTGCTGTTCCTCGCGGCCCTCCAGCACATCTCGGACGAGGTCGACGAGGCCGCGATGATGGACGGCACGACCGCGTGGCAACGGTTCCGGTTCGTGACCCTCCCGATGCTGCGGCCCACGGTGTTCACCGTCATGACCCTCGGGCTGATCGGCACGTGGCAGGTGTTCGACCAGATCTACACCGGGACCCAGGGCGGCCCGGGCAAGACGACAGTGACCCCCGCGTACCTGTCCTACACCGCCTCGTTCCAGTCCCAGCAGTGGGGTCGGGGCGCCGCGATCGCGTTCATCCTCTTCGCGATCATCATCACGATGACCGTCCTGCAACGGCGCGTCATCCGTGGCCGGGACAAGGACGGGCTGTGAGCGCCCCGCGGGCCACGACGTGGCGCGAGCGCCTCGGAGGCGGACGTGCGGGCGGCTCGCTGCTCGCCTACGCGGTCCTCCTGCTGCTCGCGGTCGTGTACGTCTACCCCTTCCTCGTCCAGGTCGCGACGTCGTTCAAGACCGACCCCGAGGCGGTCGCCAACCCCCTCGCTCTCGTCCCGCAGGTGTGGACGACGGCGGCCTACGAACGCCTCTTCCTGCGCTCGGACTTTCCCGTGTGGTTCCGCAACTCCCTCCTCGTGACGCTGTGCGTCACTGCGGGGCGGGTGTTCTTCTGCTCGCTCGCGGGCTACGCGCTCGCCCGGCTGCGCTTCCGCGGGCGCGGGGTCGTGTTCGCGAGCCTCGTCGCGGTCATGGCCGTGCCCGGCGTCGTGCTGCTCATCCCGCGCTTCCTCGTGGTCAAGCAGCTCGGGATCTACGACACCTTCGCGGGAATGATCATCCCGCTGCTCGCGGACGCGACGGGGGTGTTCATCATGAAGAACTACTTCGAGTCGGTCCCGCGCGCGGTCGAGGAGGCGGCGCGCATCGACGGCGCGGGGACCTTCCGCACCTTCTGGTCGGTCGTGCTGCCCATGGCGCGCCCTGCGGTCATCACGATCGTGATCCTGTCCTTCCAAGGGTCGTGGAACGAGCTCGCGCACTTCATCGTCTCGGCGGAGTCCCCTGAGCTCGTGACCCTGACCAAGGGCGTCGCCCAGCTCGCGGCGGGCCAGCTGGGCCAGGGCTCGCAGTTCCCCCTCAAGCTCGCGGCGGCCGTCATCATGACGATCCCCGTCGCGGTGCTGTTCTTCGTCTTCCAGAAGCGGATCATGAGCGCGACGACCGGCGCCGTCAAGGAGTGAGGGCACCTAGGCTGGCGGCATGCGATTCCTCGACGGGCAGCGCCCCACGACGGACCTGACCTACGGCGACGTGTTCCTCGTGCCGAGCCGCTCGGAGGTCGCCTCTCGGCTCGACGTCGACCTCTCGACGAGCGACGGCACGGGCACGACGATCCCGGTCGTGGTCGCGAACATGACCGCAGTCTCGGGCCGCCGCATGGCCGAGACGGTCGCGCGGCGCGGCGGCATCGCGGTGCTCCCCCAGGACGTGCCCGAGGACGTCGTCGCGGACGTCGTCGCCTCGGTCAAGGCACGCCACACCGTGGTCGAGAGTGCGGTCGTGGTCGAGCCGACCGACACCGTGCACACCGCGCTCACGCTCATCGGCAAGCGCTCGCACGGTGCGGCGGTCGTCGTGGTCGACGGGCGCCCGGTGGGCGTCGTCGCCGAGACGGACTGCCACGGGGTCGACCGCTTCACGCAGGTCGGCACGGTCATGACCGCGGACCCGACCGTCGTCGAGGCGCGCGTGTTCGACGAGCCCGACGCGCTGCGCGTCGCGTTCGACCGGCTGCACGCCTCACGGCGCCGCTTCACCCCCGTGGTCGACGACGCGGGCGTGCTCGTGGGGGTCATCACGCGCACGGGGGCCCTGCGCTCGTCGATCTACTCCCCCGCGGTCGACGGCCAGGGCCGTCTGCGCGTCGCGGCGGCGGTCGGCATCAACGGCGACGTGCGGGCCAAGGCCGCGGCGCTGCTCGAGGCGGGCGCGGACGTGCTCGTGGTCGACACGGCCCACGGCCACCAGCGCCGCATGCTCGACGCGCTCGAGGCCGTGCGCTCGCTCGATCCCCCGGTCCCGGTCGCGGCGGGGAACGTCGTGACCGCGGACGGCGTGCGCGACCTCGTCGCGGCGGGCGCCGACATCGTCAAGGTCGGGGTCGGCCCCGGGGCGATGTGCACGACGCGCATGATGACCGCGGTGGGCCGTCCCCAGTTCTCCGCGGTGCTCGAGTGCGCCGCTGCGGCGCGCGAGCTCGGCAAGCACGTGTGGGCCGACGGCGGGGTGCGCTACCCGCGCGACGTCGCGCTCGCCCTCGCGGCGGGAGCCTCGCAGGTCATGATCGGCTCGTGGTTCGCCGGGACGCACGAGTCGCCCGGCGACCTGCACCAGGACGGCTCGGGTCGCTGGTACAAGGAGTCCTTCGGGATGGCCTCGGCGCGGGCCGTCGCGGCGCGCACGCGCGGGGACTCGCCGTTCGAGCAGGCCCGCAAGGCACTGTTCGAGGAGGGCATCTCCTCCTCGCGCATGTACCTCGAGCCCGGGCGCCCCGGCGTCGAGGACCTGCTCGACCAGATCACCTCGGGCCTGCGCTCGGCGTGCACCTACGTCGGGGCGAGCAACCTCGCCGAGCTGTACGAGCGCGCCGTCGTCGGGATCCAGTCCGCGGCGGGCTACGAGGAGGGCCGCCCGCTGCCCGACGGCTGGTGACTCAGGACGGGTCGGCGACGTGCCCGACGAACACGGGCACGAGGTCACCCTCGGTCACGACCTGGTAGTCGAACGGCCGGTCGAGGCGCAGCTCGACGTCGACCATGGGCATGCCTGTGGCCATCGCATCGACCTGGGTCACGGCCGCGGCGACCGTGCCCCGCTCCGCGACGGTGATCGTCGCCGCCTGGAGGGCCGAGGCGACGAAGGCGTCCGGGAACACCCCGTCGAGCTCGCCGTGCGGCGCGAAGATCCCGCGGATCCCGAGGGTGGGCAGCACTTCCCTGAGGTCGGTGCGCGACTCGTGCTCCCACCGCGGCAGGTGCAGCTGGACCATCGACTCGGACGGGCCCGCCGCGAACGCTGCGCGCACCTCGTCCCACTGCTCGGCGGTGAGCGGGCCCGGCAGGGCGAGGATCATCGCGAGGTCCGAGGTGTAGGGCAGCTCGACCGCCTGCCACCCTGGCCCCTCGGCGTAGCGCCACGACCCGAGCGCACTCATCGTCGGAACCGTGACCTGCGAGCCGTCGGCCCGGGTGAAGGGTGCGTCCTGCGTGCTCTCGGGGTCGAAGGGCAAGCGCCAGCGGGCCGCGAGCACGACGGCGTTCATGATCACGAGTCGGGTCTCGGGGTCGGGCTCACCGGGTGCTTCCTCGACGAGACCTCCGGTCTCGCGACGCACCCATGCGTCGAGCACCTCCTTGGCCGTGCCGCCCGCGAAGTCGGTGAGCGTCACGCCCGCGTCGTGGAAGCGCGCGGCCCGCTCGAGGAACTCCTCTGAGACGTCGGCGTCCCGGGCCGCGAAGAGCGCGTCGGCGACGTGCAGGAGCGCCTCCTCGGGAGGTGACCCGCGGTCGACCGTGCTCACGTCGCCGTCGAGCGGGGCGAGGCGCGCCCGCAGCGCCGCGACGCTCTCCCCGGGGGCCGCGGGGTCCAGACCGAGCACCGCGTCGAGCTCGTCCGCAGTGACTCCCGTCGCCCCCTCGCGCAGGATCGCGAGCGCGAGCACGAGGCTCAGGGGCGAGACGACCGAGTTCTCCCCCGGGAGCTGCGCGAGGATCCCTGAGCCGAGGCGGGACATCGCCGCGGGATCGACCTCGGCGCCAGACACCGAGGCACCGACGAACTCGACCTCGGCGCGCAGCTCCTCGCCGACCGGTGCGGTCGGCCCCGAGGCGCACGCGCCGAGCACGAGAGCTGCTGCACCCACGACGAGCGCACGAGACGAGCGGATCATGCGGTCTCCCTTCCCTGCCCGGCTTGTGTGCGGGGACGTGCCAGGATTGCACGATGACCTCGGTCTCCCCGCGGGAGGGCGCCCGGCTGCCCGCCCGCGCACAGCTCGCGAGCCTCGCCCGACGCGGTGTGCGCTGGCAGCTGCCCGGGTCCCCGGCCCGGGCGATGCGCATCTCGGCCGTCCTCGTGCTGTTCGGCGTGCTCGACGACGTGCCCGCCCAGCACCACGCCCGCGCCGTGCCGGCGAGCCTCGACGTGCTGCTCACCCGCCGCGCGGCGACCCTCGCCCACCACCCGGGGCAGGTCTCCTTCCCGGGCGGCGGCGTCGACCCCGACGACGACGGCGTCACGGGGGCGGCGCTGCGTGAGGCCGTCGAGGAGACCGGGCTCGACGCCTCGGGCGTCGAGGTGCTCGGCGCGCTCGACCCGCTCCCGCTCGTCGTGAGCGACAACCTCGTGCATCCCGTGCTCGCGTGGTGGACCAAGCCCTCCCCCGTGCACGCGGCAGACCCCGCCGAGACCGACGAGGCCTTCCGCGCCCCGGTCGCCGACCTGCTCGACCCCGAGAACCGCCGCACGGTGCGCGGACCCGGCTGGGCGACGCCCGCGTTCGTCGTCGCGGGGCACGTCGTGTGGGGGTTCACGGCGCTCGTGCTCGACCGGCTCTTCGACGAGCTCGGGTGGACCGAGCCGTGGGACCGCGCGCGCGAGATCCCTCGCCCCTGAGCCCGCGACGCGCTTGCCCTGCTCGGGTGCCCCGCGTCGCCCTCGTGCTTCAGCACGCCCGTGCTCGAGGGCTGAGCGTCAGGCCGGGCGCTCCATGGGGTGCTTGCGGAACGGTCGTTCGACGATCGAGTCGAGCACCTCGAGGTAGATGTCCTTGGGTCACAGGCACGCCGTGCTCGCGGTGTGCGGACCGAGCCGCACAAGGTCCTCGGCGTATGCCGCGGGGCCGTCCCTGAGGTACGCCGTCGTCACGTTCGTGCGCGGTGAGAAGCTCGCCGCGCCGACCTCACCCGACGACGACGGCGCGGCGAGCCAGGCTCACCGCGCCGTCAGAGCGGTTCAGGCCGCGGGGGTGACCAGCTGGCGCAGCACGTACTGCAGGATCCCGCCGTTGCGGTAGTAGTCCGCCTCGCCCGGGGTGTCGATCCGCACGACCGCGTCGAAGGTCACGACCGAGCCGTCGTCCTTGCGGGCCGTGACCGTGACGGTG
>JAJUHG010000111.1 GCA_029267995.1 Micrococcales bacterium | reverse complement strand
CCTGCCCGACGAGGTCGCCCATGACGAGCGCTACGCGATCGTCGAGGAGTTCCTCGACGTCGTCGACAAGCTCTCGGAGGGCTTGTGGGACGACGACATCGCCGCAGACCGCGAGCAGCGCGTCGCCACCGTGCCGGGCAGGGTCCGCGGGATCAACCATGCGGGTGAGCGGAACCGAGTCGAGGGCCCGGTCCCGAGCGCGCTGCACGCCTCGGCGGTGGCCCGTGGCTGAGCGCGAGAGCGTCGTCGTCCTCGTCGGCAACCCCCGCCCGCGCTCGCGCACGACGGCGGCCGCGGAGACCCTCGCGGAGCACCTCGCCCCCGACGGCGACATCACGGTGGTCGAGCTGTCGAGGCTCGCGGGCGAGCTGCTCACCGCCGACCACCCGCACGCCGACCGCGTCGCCCGGACCGTCGCGCAGGCGGGGCTGCTCGTCGTCGCGACACCCGTCTACAAGGCGAGCTACACGGGCCTGCTCAAGGCCTTCGTCGACCTGTTCGGGCCCGCCGCGCTGCGGGGGGTCGTCGCGGTCCCGCTCGTCGTCTCGGCGAGCCCCGCGCATCAGCACGTCGGCGAGACCCACGTGCGGCCACTTCTCGTCGAGCTCGGGGCCAGTGTGCCCACGGGGGCGTTCGCGGTCACCGAGAGCCAGCTCGCCGACCTCGGCCCCGCGCTCGCCGCGTGGGACGAGGCGTGGCGGCCCGCGCTCGCGGCAGCCTGGCCGGGCGCGCGCACGCTCGCCGAGGTCGCACCGTGAGCGTCGACACCTCCCGCGCGGCGTCGCTGGCGGCGGGGGCGCCGTCGGGCGCGGGCGTGCTGAGCCCTGAGGACTTCAAGGCGGTGTTCCGGCGCCACCCCGCGGGCGTCGCGGTCGTGACGCTCGCCTCGCCCTCGGGTCCGGTGGGATTCACCGCGACGAGCGTCATCTCGGTCTCGGCGAGCCCGCCGCTCCTCGCGTTCTCGGTGCTCGCCACGTCCTCGTCCTGGCCCGCGCTCGCGCAGACGGGCTCGGTCGCGGTGAGCCTGCTGGGTTACCGCGACGTGGCTGTCTCCCAGCGCTTCGCGACGAGCGGGGTCGACCGGTTCGCGGGGACCGACGTGCACGTGCTCGACACGGGCGAGCCGGTACTGCGCTGCGCGCTGACCTGGGTGCGCGGGGAGGTCGTCGAGCGCATCCGGGTCGGGGAGTCCTTCCTCGTCGTGGTGCTCGCGACCCGTTCGGGCACCGGCGGGGAGGGTGAGCCGCTCGTCTACCACGACCGGGCGTACCACGCCCTCGGCGCCCACTACGAGATCTGAGATGACCGACCCCTGAGACGTCCTGGCGGTCGAGGGGGTCACGAGGCGCGCGCGCTCCTAGAGTCGAACCGTGACGGACACCTACATGCACGGGCACCACGAGTCGGTGCTCCGCTCCCACCGCTGGCGCACCGCCGAGAACTCCGCGGCCTTCGTGCTGCCCGTGCTGACCCCCGAGACGACCCTGCTCGACGTCGGCTGCGGCCCGGGCACCGTGACGATCGACCTCGCCTCGCGCGTCGCGCGCGCGGTGGGCCTCGACCGCGCACCGACCGTGCTCGCCGCGGCCCGCGAGGCCGCGCGGGGCACGAGCAACGTCGACTTCGTCGAGGGTGACGCCTATGCGCTGCCCTTCGAGGACGACTCCTTCGACGTCGTCTACGCCCACCAGGTGCTCCAGCACCTGACCGACCCGATCGCCGCGCTGCGCGAGATGCGGCGCGTCGCGCGGCCCGGCGGCTACGTCGCGGTGCGCGACGCGGACTACTCGGCCATGACGTGGTACCCGCGGGTCGCGGGCCTCGACGACTGGATCGCGCTGTACCAGGAGGTCTCGCAGGCCAACTCGAACGACGCCGACGCGGGACGCAAGCTGCTCTCGTGGGTGCTCGAGGCGGGCTTCGACCCTGCGGGCGTGGTCCCTGGCGCGGGCGTGTGGTGCTACGCGAGCCCCGAGGACCGGCGCTGGTGGGGCGAGCTGTGGGCGGACCGCTGCACGCAGTCGAACTTCGCGAAGCAGGCCCTCGGTCACCGCCTCGCCGACGACGTCGCCCTCGAGCACCTCGCCGACGCGTGGCGCGAGTGGGCCGCGAGCGAGGACGGCTGGTTCGCGATCCTGCACGGCGAGGTGCTCGCCCGGGCCTGACCGGCAGTCAGACCGCTCGGCGCGGGACGCTCGGAGCTAGAACAGGGCGATCTTCGAGGGCGGGGGACTGATCTCGTCTAGCTCGGCAAGATCCTGCGGGCTCGGCGTCCACAGCGCGGCCTCGGCATTCGTGACGACCTGCGCGGGACGGGTCGCGCCCGCGATCACGCTCGTCACGGGCTCTTGCGCGAGCAGCCAGCCGATCGCGAGCGCGACCATCGAGATGCCGCGCGCCCGGCAGAAGTCCTCGAGCCGCTCGACCGTCTCCCACGGGGCGTTCTCGAGCTCGTGCGGCTTGGAGTGCACGAGCCGCCCGTCGGCGGGCCGGGCCCCGCCCGAGTACTTGCCCGTGAGCAGGCCGTTCGCGAGCGGGAAGTACGGCAGGACCCCGAGCCCGAACTCGCGCGCGGCCGGCAGCACCTCGAGCTCGGCGCGACGGTCGAGCAGGTTGAAGTGGTTCTGCGCCGAGACGAAGCGCGCCCCGCCCGAGCGGACCGTCGCGACCTCGGCCGCACCGAACTGCCACCCCGCGAAGTTCGAGTGCCCGACGAAGCGCACCTTGCCCTCCTCGACCAGCTCGGTGAGCGCACCGAGCGTCTCGGCGATCGGGGTGACCCCGTCGGGCGTGTGGTACTGGTACAGGTCGATGTAGTCGGTCCCGAGCCTGCGCAGCGAGCCCTCGACCGCGGCCCGCACGTACGCCCGGCCGCCGCGCGGGCCCAGCGTCGCGAGCTCGGGGTCGCGCGTGTCCATGCCGAACTTCGTGCCGATCACGACCTGCTCGCGGCGCGAGCCGAGCGCCCGGCCGAGGAGCTGCTCGCTCAGGCCGGGGCGCGCCCCGTAGTTGTCGGCGACGTCGAAGAAGGTCACGCCGGCCTCGAGGGCCGCGTCGACCACGGCGAGCGAGCCCTCGAACGTCTCGCTCGGCGTGTTCGTGCGCCCGAGGTTGTTGCAGCCGAGCCCGAGGACGGACACGGCGAGGTCGCAGGACCCGAAGGTGCGGGTGGGCAGGGAGCTCATGCCCTCGAGGGTAGGCGAGCGCGCGGATAGGCTGCGCACCGTGCGTATCGCAAGGTTCACCACCGGTTCCGACCCCCGCTACGCGCTCGTCGAGGGCGAGCGTGGCAAGGAGGTCCTGCACGTCATCACGGGCGACCCGATCTACACGCCCGTCGAGCTCACGGGCGAGCAGGTCCGCCTCGACGAGGACGGCGTGCGCCTCCTCGCCCCCGTGATCCCGCGCTCGAAGATCGTGGGCGTCGGGCGGAACTTCGCCGCGCACGCCGCGGAGATGGGCAACGAGACCCCGAGCGAGCCGATGCTCTTCCTCGTGCCCAACACCGCCGTCGTCGGCCCCGACGACCCGATCGTCCTGCCGGACTGGAGCGCCGAGGTGTCCTACGAGGCCGAGCTCGCGGTCGTGATCGGCAAGGTCACGCGCAACGTCTCGCCCGAGGCTGCCCTGCGGCATGTGTTCGGGTACACGGTGGCGAACGACGTCACGGCCCGCGACGCGCAGCGCCGGGAGTCCCAGTGGTTCCGCGCGAAGTCCTTCGACACCTCCAAGCCGCTCGGGCCCTGGGTCGACACCGACATCGACCCCGCGGACGTCACGGTGCGCTCGGCGGTCAACGGCGAGCAGCGTCAGGAGGGGTCGACGCGTGACCTCGTGTTCGACGTGCCGTTCCTGATCTCGGCGATCTCCGAGGTCACGACCCTCCTGCCGGGCGACGTCATCCTCACCGGGACGCCCGAGGGCGTCGGCACGGTCGAGCACGGCGACGTGATCGACGTCGAGGTCGAGGAGATCGGGGTGCTGCGCAACCCCGTGATCCGCCGGTCCTAGGCTGGGCCCATGACTTCGACGCCCACCGGGGCCGGCGTGCGCGTGCGCTTCTGCCCCTCGCCCACCGGCCTGCCGCACGTCGGCATGATCCGCACCGCCCTGTTCAACTGGGCCTACGCCCGCCACACGGGTGGGACCTTCGTGTTCCGCATCGAGGACACCGACGCCGCGCGGGACTCCGAGGAGAGCTACCAGATGCTCCTCGAGGCGATGCGCTGGCTCGGCCTCGACTGGGACGAGGGCGTCGAGGTGGGTGGGCCGCACGCGCCCTACCGGCAGTCCGAGCGTGCCGAGGTCTACGCCGACGTCGCGCGCCGTCTGCTCGAGGCCGGCTACCTGTACGAGTCGTTCTCGACGCCCGAGGAGGTCGAGGCCCGGCACCGTGCCGCGGGGCGGGACCCCAAGCTCGGCTACGACGGCTTCGACCGCGACCTGACCCCCGAGCAGGTCGCGGCGCTGCGGGCCGAGGGGCGCGAGCCCGTGCTGCGCATGCGCATGCCCGAGGAGGACATCGTCTTCACCGACCTCGTGCGCGGCGAGCTGCGTTTCCCTGCGGGGTCGATCCCGGACTACGTCGTCGTGCGTGCGAACGGTCAGCCGCTGTACACGCTGACCAACCCCGTCGACGACGCGATCTCGGGCATCACGCACGTGCTGCGCGGGGAGGACCTGCTCAGCTCGACCCCGCGGCAGGTGGTGATGTACCGCGCGCTGCTCGACCTGGGGATCGCGAGCGTGCTGCCCGAGTTCGGGCACCTGCCCTACGTCATGGGCGAGGGCAACAAGAAGCTCTCGAAGCGTGACCCCGAGTCGAACCTCTTCGCCTACCGCGACGCGGGCTTCCTGCCCGAGGGGCTGCTCAACTACCTCGCGCTGCTCGGTTGGTCGATCGCGCCGGACCGCGACGTGTTCACGCGTGAGGAGATGATCGCCGCGTTCGACGTGCGCGACGTCAACCCCAACCCCGCGCGCTTCGACGCGAAGAAGGCCGAGGCGATCAACGCCGCGCACGTGCGCCTGCTCGATCCCGAGGACTTCCGCGACCGGGCCGTGAGCTATCTGCACGCCGCGGGGCTCGTCGAGCACGAGAGCTTCGACGTGCTGCCCGGTGCCCAGCAGGAGGTCCTCACCGCGGCCGCTCCGCTCGTCCAGGAGCGCGTCACGAAGCTCGGCGACGTGCCCGGGATGCTCGGCTTCCTGCTCGTCGCCGACGACGCGCTCGAGGTCGCCGAGGACGCGCGCGCGGCCCTGCGCGCGGAGGCGCCAGCCGTCATCGACGCCGCGCTCGCGGCACTCGAGCCGCTCGAGGACTTCCGTACCGCACCGATCCAGGAGGCCCTCCAGGCCGCCGTCGTCGACGGGCTCGGCCTCAAGCCCCGCTTCGCGTTCACGCCCTTGCGGGTCGCGGTCTCGGGTCGGCGCGTGTCCCCACCGCTGTTCGAGTCGATGGAGATCCTCGGCAAGGGCTCGACGCTCGCCCGCCTGCGCACCTTGCGCGCGTCCCTGTGAGCGTGCGGGGCGTCCTGCTCGACGTCGACGACACGCTCGTCGACACGCGCGGGGCGTTCCGGCACGCGTGGTCGCAGCTCACCGAGCGCTTCCTGCCGCACGTCGGTGACGTCGAGGAAGTCGTGCGGGCGTGGCGGGCCGACGACGGCGGCTTCTACTCCGCCTATACGCAAGGGCGCCTCGACTACCTCGAGCAGCGCAGGCACCGGGTCGAGGCGCTGCACGCACGCTTCGGTGCACCGCCGCTCGGCGAGGCGGGCTTCACGGAATGGAACGCGCTGTTCGAGGACGGCTTCAGGGCCGGGTGGCGGGCCTTCGACGACGCGCTCGAGGCGGTCGCGCAGCTGCGTGCGGCTCGCGTGAGCGTGGGGGTCGTGACGAACGCTGCCACGCCGTATCAGCGCCTCAAGCTCGACGCGGTCGGGCTCGCGGACCTTCCCGTGCTGGTCGGGGTCGACCTGTTCGGCTTCGGCAAGCCCGACCCGCGGGTGTTCGCCGAGGGGGCACGCCGGCTCGGCCTCGAGCCGGGGGAGGCGGCGTACGTCGGCGACGAGCTGCACGCCGACGCGCTCGGCGCGTCGCGCGCGGGGCTCACGGGGGTGTGGCTCGACCGGCCCGGGTGGCGCGGGCGGCCGGTGCGGCCAGAGGAGGTCGACGGCGCACGCGAGGAAGGTGTGCGGCGCATCGAGTCCTTGCGCGAGCTCAGCGGCGCGCTCGGGCTCGGGTGACCCGGGCTCGAGTGACACAGGCCCGGGTGACGCAGGCTCGGACGGCTCAGGCTCGGATCGCTCAGGGCAGTCGTTCGGCGCGCCAGCACGTCGCGCGGTAGGGCAGCTCGATCGTCTCGCGCCCCTTGAGCTCGGGGTGGGTCGCGACGAGCTCGTCGACCGCGTCGAGCAGCTCCTCGCGGCGCTCGGGCGGGAGCACGAGCAGGTGGCTGCGCGAGGCGGCGAGGGTACGCAGCTCGCCCGGCGCGAGGCGGTGGCGCCACTCGAAGACGGCGTGCTCGAGCTCGCCGAAGCGCTCGTCGAGCTCGGGCGGGCCGTGGTTGGGCTCGAGCGAGTCGCCGCGGTGGATGATCTCGGTGAAGGCGTCGACCCAGTCGACCCGGTGGTCGCGCACGTTCCACACGACGCCGAGGCGGCCGCCCGGGCGCAGCACGCGCGCGATCTCGGGCAGGGCCGTCGCGGGGTCGAACCAGTGCCAGGCCTGCGCGACGACGACGCCGTCGCGGTCGCCGTCGGGCAGGGGGATCGCGTCCGCGGTCCCGGGCAGGGCGGTGACCCCGGGGAGTGCGTCGAGCAGCTCGGCGCGCATCGCGTCGGAGGGTTCGACCGCGACGACGTCGAGGTCGAGGCCGAGGAGCACCTCGGTGAGCTTGCCGGTCCCCGCGGCGAGGTCGAGCACGCGCGAGCCGGGGCCCGGGGTGAGCCACCGGGCGGCCTCGCGCGGGTAGCCGGGCCGTGCCCGGCGGTACTCACGGGCGCCGAGCTCGAAGGAGCGGGCGCGGCGGGACGGGTCGGCGGAGGTCGGGGAGGTCACGGCCGCATCGTGCCACAGCGCTCGAGAAGGGTGTCGCGCGGTCCTGGGCTCGCGAGACATCCCCGTGCCCGGGGCACACGTCCGTCGGGGCCCGCGTCCCGAGGGGGTGAAGACGAGCCGCGCGGGGGCCCGGCACCGGGCCGGTGCGGGTTTGGACCTGCCCAGTCCGCTCGGGTAGTGTTCTCCGGCGGTACGACCCCTACGCCCACGCTCGCGTCGGCACGGCGGTCATACCCCCATGGGGTATGGTGTAATTGGCAGCACGAGTGATTCTGGTTCACTTAGTCTTGGTTCGAGTCCAGGTACCCCAGCGACGTGGTGTGATCGTCCTCACGGCACCGTGAAGGTGAATCGCGCCGCGATCATGAGGTAGAGTTTCGGCTCGTTCGCTTCCCAGCGGGAAGGGGACACCACCCAGGCCCCCATCGTCTAGCGGCCTAGGACGCCGCCCCCACCCGGGGGTAGCTGGGGTACACAGCCCCTTGGGGGTACAGACGACGGCCCGGTCACCCCTGGTGACCGGGCCTTCGTGCTTGACCGGGGCGCTCGGCT
>JAJUHG010000110.1 GCA_029267995.1 Micrococcales bacterium | reverse complement strand
GCGTGCTCGAGGCCGTCGAGCGCGGACGGGCGACCTTCGCGGGCCCCGCACGCGTGCGCCCGCCCGAGGACCCCGAGCTGCGCGCGCTGCTGAGCGAGCTGCGCCAGGTGGTCGAACGGCACCGCACGCTCGGCCCGGACGCGGACGTCGCCGCGCTCCGTGAGCGGGACGAGCTCGCCCGGCGGGCGCTCGAGCTGCGGCGTCTCGCGCGCGAGCGTTCGTGGCAGCTCGGTGGAGGGCTCGCACCCGAGCGGGCTGCTCGCGCGAGCGAGGTCCGGCGTGCGGTGCGCGAGAGCGCGACGACCGTGCTCGACGTCCTCGTGCACGACGGCGAAGTGCTCGGCGTCGTCGTCGACGGCTCGGGCGAGCGGCTCGAGCGTCTCGCGCCGCTCGCCGAGGTGACCGGGACGCTGCGTCGGGTTCGGGCGGACCTCGAGGTATTCGCCCGCCCGCTCGACCCGCGCCTCGCGAGCGTCGTCGAGGCTTCCCTGCGCCGTGGTTTGCGCACGCTCGACACCCTGCTCCTCGCGCCCGTCACGGGGGTCGGTGCGCTGCACGTCGTCGCGCGTGGGGAGCTTGCGACCGTGCCGTGGGGCGCGCTGCCCTCACGGCGCGGGCTCGCGACCTCGGTCGCCTCGCGGCTCGTGGTCGACGCGCCGTCCGGGGTGGGCCCGCGCGGGGAGGTCGTCGCGCTCGCGGGCCCGGGGCTGCGGCACGCCGAGGAGGAGGTGCGCATGGTCGCGGCGCGCTGGCCCTCGGGACAGGTGCGAACGGGCGAGGAGGCGAGCTGTGGCGCGGCCGCGCAGGCGCTGCGCGAGGCGGCTGTCGTGCATCTTGCGGCGCACGGTCACCACGAGGTCGACAACCCCGTGTTCTCGTGGGTGCGCCTCGCGGACGGGCCGCTCTTCGCGCACGAGCTCGAGGGGGAGCGCCTGCCCGGGTCGGTCGTCGTGCTCTCGGCGTGCGAGGTCGGGCGGGTCACCGAGCGGCCCGGCGGTGAGGCGCTCGGGCTCGCGAGCGTCCTGCTGCGGCTCGGGGCTCGGGCGGTCGTCGCGGCGCTCGCCCCGCTGCGCGACGAGCTTGCGGCCGAAGTCATGCCGCTCGTGCACGATGCGCTCGCGGACGGTGCCGCGCCGGCCGACGCGCTCGCCGCGGCTGGGGCGCAGGTCGAGATCCCCGTGCCCCTGTCGTGCTTCGTCGCTGCGACGCCCTGACGGCTCCGCGGCTGGACTTGTCGCGGGGGCCCCGAGCACGTACCGTGTCCCGCGTACCACAGACCGCCGGTCGTGCCGCCCTGCCCCGCAGGAGGCACCGAAGTCCCGCTCAGCGGAGCCAGCGCAGGTGCGAGTCGAAGCCCACGAGCCATGCCGTGGTTGCCGAGCCCCGCCTCTGCGCGGGGCTCTCGTCGTTCCGGGGCCGAGGACGCGACCGGTGGCACCACCACCGGAAGGATTGCCATGGCGAGGCCGGACAAGGCAGCAGCCGTCGCTAAGATCGCGGACCGCTTCCGCGAGTCGAACGCGGCCGTGCTGACCGAGTACCGCGGGCTCACCGTTGCGCAGCTCAAGGAGCTGCGCACCGCGCTGCGCGGCAACGCAACCTACGCCGTGGTGAAGAACACGCTCACCCAGGTGGCCGCCAAGGAGGCGGGCGTCGAGGGTCTCGACGAGCAGCTCGTCGGCCCCTCGGCCATCGCGTTCGTGACCGGTGACCCGGTCGCGGCCGCCAAGGGTCTGCGTGACTTCGCCAAGGCGAACCCCGCCCTGGTCATCAAGGGGGGCGTCCTCGACGGCCGCCCGATGACCGCGGAGGAGATCACCAAGCTTGCGGACCTCGAGTCCCGCGAGGTCCTGCTGGCCAAGCTGGCCGGCGCAATGAAGGCGTCGCTCTACCAGGCGGCGTACCTGTTCACCGCGCCCACCGCCCAGGCGGCGCGCACCATCGACGCCCTTCGCCAGAAGAAGGCCGACGAAGCGGCCTGAGCCGACCGGCTCACCGCTCCCACCCCAAACCCCCGGGCCGACCGGTCCGGACCTGAACGGAAGGAACGCCGATCATGGCGAAGCTCAGCACCGACGAGCTCCTCGACGCCTTCAAGGAGCTGACCCTCATCGAGCTCTCGGAGTTCGTCAAGAAGTTCGAGGAGACCTTCGAGGTCACCGCCGCGGCCCCGGCTGCGGTCGCCGTCGCGGCCCCCGCGGCCGCCGGTGGCGGTGGCGACGCTGGCGCTGCCGAGGAGGAGAAGGACTCGTTCGACGTCATCCTCGAGGCTGCCGGTGACAAGAAGATCCAGGTCATCAAGGAGGTGCGTGCGCTCACGAGCCTCGGCCTGAAGGAGGCCAAGGACCTCGTCGACGGCGCGCCCAAGCCCGTGCTCGAGGGCGCGAACAAGGAGACCGCGGAGAAGGCGAAGGAGGCCCTCGAGGGCGCCGGCGCCACGGTCACCCTCAAGTGATCTCGCGGGTGGTCCGCCACCCGTAGCGCGATCGACGGCCCGCCACCGCAGCTGCGGCGGCGGGCCGTCGTCGTCCTCCGGGCTGGCCCGGACGCGGGGGAGTGCCGTACGATTCGACGCCGCTGGACAGCCCTTGATCGGCCGGGTATGCTAGCGCTTCGCGCTGACTTGTGCCCGCGATCCCGTATAACCCAGGTCCGAACTGCCGTCGTCATGCCTGACGGCAAGCGGCTTGAGGCCGGGGGATCGCGCCCCGCCAAGCGGCGCGACGTGCACTCGATCCGCCGGGAAGGACCCCCCTTGGCTGCCTCGCGCACCTCTTCAACTGCACTGCCTCTCAGCACCACCTCCCCCCGCCTCTCCTTCGCCAGGATCGACGAGCCTCTCGGAGTTCCCGACCTGCTCGGACTGCAGACGGAGAGCTTCGACTGGCTGCTCGGCAACGAGCGCTGGCAGGCCCGCGTGGCCGCCGCCGTCGAGGCTGGTCGCAACGACGTCGCGGAGAAGTCCGGCCTCGAGGAGATCTTCGAGGAGATCTCCCCGATCGAGGACTTCGCGGGCAACATGTCGCTGTCGTTCCGCGAGCACCGCTTCGAGGAGCCGAAGTACACCCCCGAGGAGTGCAAGGAGAAGGACCTCACCTACTCCGCGCCGCTCTTCGTGACCGCCGAGTTCGTCAACTTCACGACCGGTGAGATCAAGAGCCAGACGGTCTTCATGGGTGACTTCCCGCTCATGACCCCCCGTGGGACCTTCATCGTCAACGGGACCGAGCGCGTCGTCGTCTCCCAGCTCGTGCGCTCGCCGGGCGTCTACTTCGAGCGCACGCCCGACAAGACCTCCGACAAGGACGTCTTCACGGCCAAGATCATCCCGAGCCGGGGTGCGTGGCTCGAGTTCGAGATCGACAAGCGCGACTTCGTCGGCGTGCGCGTCGACCGCAAGCGCAAGCAGTCCGTGACGGTCCTGCTCAAGGCGCTCGGCATGACCGAGGGCGAGATCCGCGGCGAGTTCGCCGACTTCCCGGCCGTGATCGACACGCTCGAGAAGGACAGCGTCCAGACGCAGGACGAGGCGCTCCTCGACCTGTACCGCAAGATCCGTCCGGGCGAACCGCCCACGGTCGACGCGGGCCGCACGCTGCTCGAGAACTTCTACTTCAACGCCAAGCGCTACGACCTCGCGAAGGTCGGTCGCTACAAGCTCAACAAGAAGCTCGGCACGGACGCCGAGCTGTCGTCCTCGGTCCTGCGCACCGAGGACGTCGTCGCGACGATCAAGTACCTCGCGGCGCTGCACGCCGGCGTCGACACGCTGCCCGGGGTTCGCGGCGGTGAGGAGGTCGACGTCCGCGTCGAGACCGACGACATCGACCACTTCGGCAACCGTCGCATCCGTGCGGTCGGCGAGCTCATCCAGAACCAGGTCCGCACGGGTCTGTCCCGGATGGAGCGCGTCGTGCGCGAGCGCATGACGACCCAGGACGTCGAGGCGATCACGCCGTCCTCCCTGATCAACATCCGCCCGGTCGTGGCGTCGATCAAGGAGTTCTTCGGCACCTCGCAGCTCTCGCAGTTCATGGACCAGAACAACCCGCTCGCGGGCCTGACGCACAAGCGGCGTCTGTCGGCCCTCGGCCCGGGTGGCCTGTCCCGTGACCGCGCGGGCATGGAGGTCCGTGACGTCCACCCCTCGCACTACGGCCGCATGTGCCCGATCGAGACCCCTGAGGGTCCCAACATCGGTCTGATCGGCTCGCTCGCGACCTTCGGGCGCATCAACCCCTTCGGCTTCGTCGAGACGCCCTACCGCAAGGTCGTGGGCGGCAAGGTCACCGACGAGGTGCACTACCTCACGGCCGACGACGAGGACCGCTTCGTCATCGCCCAGGCGAACGCCGAGCTCAAGGCGAACGGTTCGTTCGCCGAGGACCACGTGCTCGTGCGCGTCAAGGGCGGAGAGATCGAGTACGTCGACCCGAGCGAGGTCGACTACATGGACGTCTCCCCGCGCCAGATGGTCTCGGTCGCGACGGCCCTCATCCCGTTCCTCGAGCACGACGACGCGAACCGCGCCCTCATGGGCGCGAACATGCAGCGCCAGGCGGTGCCGCTCGTGCGCTCCGAGCGTCCCCTCGTGGGCACGGGCATGGAGCTGCGCGCCGCGATCGACGCGGGCGACGTCGTCGTCGCGACGAAGCCGGGCGTCGTGCAGGAGGTCTCCGCGGACCTCGTCGTCGTCGCGAACGACGACGGCACGTACTCCAACTACCGCATCGCGAAGTTCCGCCGCTCGAACCAGGGCACGAGCTACAACCAGCGCGTGATCGTCGAGGCGGGCGACCGCGTCGAGATCGGCACGGTCGTCGCCGACGGTCCTGCGACGGACCAGGGCGAGCTCGCGCTCGGGCGCAACCTCCTCGTCGCGTTCATGTCGTGGGAGGGCCACAACTTCGAGGACGCGATCATCCTCAGCCAGCGTCTCGTGCAGGACGACGTGCTCTCCTCGATCCACATCGAGGAGCACGAGGTCGACGCGCGCGACACGAAGCTCGGCCCCGAGGAGATCACGCGGGACATCCCGAACGTCTCCGAGGAGGTCCTCGCCGACCTCGACGAGCGCGGCATCATCCGCATCGGTGCCGAGGTCGCGGCAGGCGACATCCTCGTCGGCAAGGTCACCCCCAAGGGTGAGACCGAGCTGACGCCTGAGGAGCGCCTGCTGCGCGCGATCTTCGGCGAGAAGGCGCGCGAGGTGCGCGACACCTCGCTCAAGGTCCCGCACGGCGAGTCCGGCACCGTGATCGAGGTGCGCACCTTCTCGCGCGACGACGGCGACGAGCTGCCCGCGGGCGTCAACGAGCTCGTGCGTGTCTACATCGCCCAGCGCCGCAAGATCACCGACGGCGACAAGCTCGCCGGCCGGCACGGCAACAAGGGTGTCATCGCGAAGATCCTGCCCGTCGAGGACATGCCGTTCCTCGAGGACGGGACCCCGGTCGACGTCATCCTCAACCCGCTCGGTGTCCCGGGCCGCATGAACGTCGGTCAGGTCATGGAGACGCACCTGGGGTGGGTCGCCAAGCAGGGCTGGGACATCAAGCTCGCCGAGGGCGACACCTCGTGGACGAAGGACGTGCCCAAGACCGCTGCCGCGGCCGAGCCCGGCACGCCCGTCGCGACCCCCGTGTTCGACGGCGTCCCCGAGTCCTCCCTCACGGGTCTGCTCACCTCGACGCGGCCCAACCGCGACGGCGAGCGCCTCGTGGGCGGCGACGGCAAGGCCCGGCTGTTCGACGGACGCTCGGGCGAGCCGTTCCCGGACCCCGTCGCGGTCGGCTACATGTACATCCTCAAGCTGCACCACCTCGTCGACGACAAGATCCACGCGCGCTCGACGGGCCCGTACTCGATGATCACCCAGCAGCCGCTCGGTGGTAAGGCGCAGTTCGGCGGTCAGCGCTTCGGAGAGATGGAGGTGTGGGCGCTCGAGGCGTACGGCGCAGCGCACACGCTCCAGGAGCTCCTCACGATCAAGTCCGACGACGTCCAGGGCCGCGTGAAGGTCTACGAGGCGATCGTCAAGGGCGAGAACATCCCGGACTCGGGTATCCCGGAGTCGTTCAAGGTGCTCCTCAAGGAGATGCAGTCGCTCTGCCTGAACGTCGAGGTGCTGTCCTCGGACGGCGTGTCGATCGACATGAAGGAGAACGACGACGAGGTCTACCGCGCCGCGGAAGAGCTCGGCATCGACCTGTCGCGCCGCCCCAACGCGGCGTCGAGCGTCGACGAGATCTGACTCACCCCGTATCTGGACTCAAAGGAAGTAGGACCCCTTGCTCGACGTCAACGCCTTCGATGAGCTTCGGATCGGCCTGGCGACCGCGGACGACATCCGCACGTGGTCGCACGGTGAGGTGAAGAAGCCCGAGACCATCAACTACCGCACGCTCAAGCCGGAGAAGGACGGCCTGTTCTGCGAGAAGATCTTCGGTCCCACGCGGGACTGGGAGTGCTACTGCGGCAAGTACAAGCGTGTGCGCTTCAAGGGCATCATCTGCGAGCGCTGCGGCGTCGAGGTCACTCGCGCCAAGGTGCGCCGTGAGCGGATGGGCCACATCGAGCTCGCTGCGCCCGTCACGCACATCTGGTTCTTCAAGGGTGTGCCCTCGCGACTGGGCTACCTGCTCGACCTCGCGCCCAAGGACCTCGAGAAGGTCATCTACTTCGCGGCCTACATGATCACGTGGGTCGACGAGGAGGGCCGCCAGGAGGACCTGCCGAACCTGCAGGCCGAGATCGACCTGGAGAAGAAGGAGATCGCGGACCGCCGCGACGCGGACGTCAACGCCCGCGCCGAGAAGCTCGAGGCGGACCTGGCCGAGCTCGAGGCCGAGGGCGCCCGCGCCGACGCACGCCGCAAGGTGCGCGACTCGGCCGAGCGCGAGATGGCGCAGATCCGCAAGCGCGCGGACGCCGAGATCGACCGCCTCGACCAGATCTGGGACCGGTTCAAGAACCTCAAGGTCGCCGACCTCGAGGGTGACGAGATGCTGTACCGCGCCCTCGAGGAGCGCTACGGCAACTACTTCGAGGGTTCGATGGGTGCCGCCGCGATCCAGAAGCGGCTGCAGTCCTTCGACCTCGAGGCCGAGGCCGAGGCCCTGCGCGAGGTCATCGCGACGGGCCGCGGTCAGCGCAAGGCCCGCGCCCTCAAGCGGCTCAAGGTCGTCAACGCGTTCCTGACGACCACCAACAGCCCCGAGGGCATGGTGCTCGACGCCGTCCCGGTCATCCCGCCGGACCTGCGCCCCATGGTGCAGCTCGACGGTGGCCGCTTCGCGACCTCCGACCTCAACGACCTGTACCGCCGGGTCATCAACCGCAACAACCGCCTCAAGCGGCTTCTCGACCTCGGCGCGCCCGAGATCATCATCAACAACGAGAAGCGCATGCTCCAGGAGGCGGTCGACGCGCTGTTCGACAACGGCCGTCGCGGTCGCCCGGTCACGGGCCCCGGCAACCGTCCGCTCAAGTCCATCTCGGACATGCTCAAGGGCAAGCAGGGCCGCTTCCGCCAGAACCTCCTCGGCAAGCGTGTCGACTACTCCGGCCGTTCGGTCATCGTCGTCGGTCCGCAGCTGAAGCTGCACCAGTGCGGCCTGCCCAAGCAGATGGCGCTCGAGCTGTTCAAGCCG
>JAJUHG010000109.1 GCA_029267995.1 Micrococcales bacterium | reverse complement strand
GCCGGGCTGGTCGGTCAGCACGATGTCGACGTTGCCGACGCTGATCGTGCACGTCGCGCCGATGCGGTCGTTGACCGAGCTCATGTACCCGAGCAGGTCGCCCTTGGCCTTGATCGTGCCGCGCACGGTCACGGGCCGGCTCACGTCGTCGTGGTCCATGCCGATCGCGATCTCGACCTCCTCGCCCACCTCGCGCGAGGCGAGCTCGGCCATCGCTCCGGGCTCCCAGATGGTCGAGACGCACACCTTGTCGCTCGGCTCGGCCTCGAGGACCTCCTTGAGCACGACCGTGCTGTACCCGACTCCCCCGCCCGTGGTGTTGTCCCCCGAGTCCGACACGACAAGGGGGCGCTGCGCGACGTCGTCGAAGGCCGCGACGGTCTCAGCGACCCCGAGCGTGGGGGTCGTGAACCGGAACTCGGGGAAGCGGGAGACGACGTAGTCGCGGATCGAGTCGGCCGTCTCCTGCGCGAGCGACGCGTGCTCGGGCCCCTCGGGGACGACGACGACGGAGCCGCGGCACTGGGTCACGTCGGCCCACGCGAAGCCCACGTAGTAGGACGCGTCGAGGATCCCGGGGATCGCCTCGGCCTCGTCGAGCTTGGCGAGGATCTCGTTGAGCGGGCTCTGCGAGGTGAGCGGGATGTCGCCGCTGATGACGAACGGCACGGCGCTGTGCGCGACGGCACCCGAACCGACCTCCCCACGCACGATCGACACGAGGTGCTGCGCGGTGCGCCGCTCGATCTCGGGCTGGTCGACGTGCGGGATGGTCCGGTAGGAGCGCAGCACGGTCGCAAGCTCGGGCACACGCGGGTCGATGTTGCCGTGCGGGTCCATCGCGACCGAGATCGGCACCTCGTCCCCGACGCGCTCGCGCAGCGCGGACAGGATGTCGATCTCGGCCGAGCCGATCTCCTCGATGAGCATCGCCCCGTGCAGGTGCAACCAGATCCCGTCCACGTCGAGGTTGTCCTCGACCGCGCGCAGCAGGCGGGCCTTGATGTCCTCGTACGCCTCGCGCGACACGATCCCCGAGGAGAACGCCGTCGCGTAGACCGAGGGGACGATCGTCGCGCCCGCCTCGTGCAGCACGGGGGTGCTCGCGAACCGGTCGAGGATCTCCTCCCCCTCGCGCACCACGAACTGGTCGAGGCCCGTGAGGAACGGGTTGAACGTGTTGGACTCGTGATACACGAGGCCGGACAGGATCTTCATGGAAGTGGGGTCTCCAGACGTCGGAGTGGGTTCTGGGCGCGCCCGGCCGGCACGGCCGCAAGGGGGTGGGCGACCGCGCGGGCGGGGTGTCCCGCCGCGGACCGACTCGACCGCGGCGGGACCGCCGTTACTTCTTGCGCTTGTTGCGGACCATGAGGTCGAACCAGACGGCCGCGAGCAGGATGGTTCCCTTGATCACCATCTGGAGGAACGACGAGACGTTCATGAGGCTCATGACGTTGTCGATGCCCGTGAGCAGCAGCGCACCGAGCAGCGCACCGGGGATGCGGCCGATGCCGCCCGCGAAGCTCGTGCCACCGATCACGGCCGCGGCGATCGCGTCGAGCTCGAGCAGCTGGCCCGCGGTGGGCGCCGCCCCGCCGAGGCGCGCGGTCATGAGCACACCGGCGATCCCGTAGATCGCACCCATGAGCACGAACGACTTGAGCAGGAAGCGCGGGACCTTCAGGCCCGCGAGGTGCGCGGCCTGGGGGTTGCCGCCGACGGCGTACACCCCGCGCCCGAAGCGCGTCGAGGACAGCAGGAGGCTCACGCCGAACACCGTGATGCCCGCGATGAGCACCGCCATGGGCATGCCGTTGTAGCCGAGCGCGAGCCACATGCCCGCCCCTGCGAGGACGACGACGACGGCGACCTTGCGCACCGTCGCGTACTCACGGTGCTCCCAGCGGCGCAGCTGGACGCCGCGACGCACCGCGGACCACACCGCGAGCGCGCCGACGGCCGCGATGAGGATCGCCGAGGCGACGGGCGGGATGAAGCCCTCGCTGAACCAGATGAGCTCCTGGGGCACGGGACCGATCGCGGTCGCATTGGTCCACGTGTACCCCACGCCCTTGAAGATCATGCTCCCGGCGAGGGTCACGACGAACGCGGGGATCGCGAACCTCGCAACCATGAAGCCCTGGAAGGCTCCCAGGAGGAGGCCGACGGCGATCCCGGCGGCCACCGCGAGCCACAGCGGCAGCCCGAAGGTCACCGAGAGCTGGGCGACCACGACGCTCACGAGGTACACGGCCATGCCCGCGCTCAGGTCGATCTGCCGGCCGACGATGAGCACGACCATGCCTGCGCTCACGACACCGAGGATCGCGGCCTGCTTGAGCAGGAGGGTCAGGTTGCGCTGGGAGAGGAAGACGCCGTCGGTCTGGGAGTTGAAGAACACGAGCGCGACGAGCACGCCCAGCCCGAGAGCGACGTGGTACCAGCGCAGCCCCGCGAAGAACGAGGCTCGGGACTTGGTGTCCGCGGGGGGACGCGCGTCCTGCTGGACGCGACTGAGCGGTTCAGTCGACATCTTGACTCATTTCGGTAGGAGCGTTGAGGGTCGCGGCCTCGAGGATCTGCTGGGAGGTCGCCTCGGCGGCGGAGAACTCCCCGGTCACGCGCCCGCGGCGCATGACGAGCACGCGGTCGGCCATGCCCATGACCTCGGGCAGGTCGGAGGAGATCAGGATGACGGCCTTGCCCTGACCGGCCGCCTCGTTGAGGATGCGGTAGATCTCGGCCTTCGCGCCGACGTCGACGCCCTGCGTGGGTTCGTCGAGGATCAGCACGTCGAGGTCGAGCGCCATGAGCCGGGCGAGCATGACCTTCTGCTGGTTGCCGCCGCTGAGGTTGATGATCTCCTGGCTCAGGTCGCGCGTCTTGATGCGGAAGTGCTCTTGGTACTCCTCGGCGAGCTCGTACTCACGCTTGCGGTCGAGCAGGCCGCGGCGCACGAGGCGCGCGAGGCTGCTCATCGAGATGCTGCGCGCGACGTCGAGGTTGGGCACCACGGCCATGGACTTGCGGTCCTCGGGCAGGTACCCGAAGCCGTGCGCGAAGGCCTCGCCGGGGTGCTCGATACGCGTGACGCGCTCGTCGCGGATGCGGATCTCGTCGAAGCGCCCGCCCTCGGCGTGGCCCACGAGGGCCGTCGCGAGCTCGGTGCGGCCCGCGCCGACGAGCCCGAACACCCCGAGGATCTCCCCGCGCCGCACCGAGAACGACACGTCCTCGACGACGTTGAGCTCGGGGACCATCGGGTGCGGGACGGTGACCCCGCTCGCGGAGAAGACCGGCTCGCCGATCTCGACCTCGCGCGGGGGGAAGAACGACTCCATCTTGCGGCCGATCATCATCTCGACGATCCGCCGCTCCGACAGGCCGGAGGAGGGCTCGGTGTCCACGAGCTCCCCGTCACGCAGCACCGTGACGGTGTCGGAGATCCGCAGCACCTCCTCCAACCTGTGGGAGATGTACAGGCACGCGATCCCCTGCGAGCTGACCCGGGCGATCTGCTCGAAGAGCAGCTCGCTCTCGTGACCCGACAGGGTCGCGGTCGGTTCGTCGAGGATCAGCACCTTGACGCGCTTGGACAGGGCGGAGGCGATCGCCACCATCTGCTTCTGCGCGGTGCCGAGCTCGCCGACGAGCATCGTGGGTGAGACGTCGATCCCCACGGGAGCCAGGTACTGCTCCGCGAGGCTGAACATCTCCTTCTCGTCGACGAGCCCGCGCTTGCTGGGCACACGGTTGAGGAACAGGTTCTCCGCGATCGAGCGGTCGTCCACCATGTTCATCTCCTGCGGGATCATGACGATCCCGCTGGCCTCGGCGTCGGCGACACCGGAGAACCGTTGCTCCTGGCCGTCGAGGCGGATCACGCCGGTGTACTCCCCGTGCGGGTAGACCCCGGCGAGAACCTTCATGAGGGTGGACTTCCCGGCGCCGTTCTCGCCCACGACCGAGCGGACCTCACCAGGCTTGACCTCGAGCGACACCCTGTCGACGGCGAGCACGCCGGGGAACTCGACAGAGATGTCGTCCATGTGCAGCATCACGTCACCTGTCCTTCGCGTCGCTCAGGTCACGCGCCGCAGCTGGCGGGAACCTCGGTGGTCGCAAAGACCTCTTCCTCGGTGATCCAGCCCTCGGGCGCGATCTCGTGGATGAAGCGGCACAGGTCCTCCTGGTAGATCGGGACGACCTGGGCGAAGCCCGTGGGCACCTCGGGGCCGTTGTTGCTCGTCGTGCCGTCGGCGTCGGGCTCCTCACCCTTGGCGAGCTTGATCGCGGCGTTGATCGCCTTCGCGGCGTGGTCGTCGAGGTCGGTCCAGATCGACATGGTCTGGACGCCCTCGGCGATCAGCTGGGCGTTCGCGGGCTCGACGTCGAGGCCCGAGATGAACACCTGGCCCTCGAGGCCACGACCGCGCACGGCCTGGACGACACCCATCGCGAGGCCGTCGGTCCCGGTGATGAACGCGGCGACCTCGTCGCGGTGCGCCGAGAGGGTGTTCTCCGCGATCGAGAGTGCCTCCTCGGTCGACCACGCCTGGATCCACTGGTCGGCGACGACCTCGATGTTCGAGGCGCTCGGCAGGACCTCGTCGTAGCCCGAGGCGATGCCCTGGGCGACCATGTTCGCGGCGTCACCCTTGAGCAGGGCGACCTTCGCGGGCTTGTCGCCGATCCACTCGAGCGCGGCCTTGGCCTGCTCGACGCCCACGGCCTTGTTGTCGCGCGTGACGAAGTAGTCGACCTCGATGTCCTGGGGCAGCAGGTCGTAGGCGACGATCGGGATGCCCTCGTTCTTGACCGTCTGCAGGTAGGGGCCGGCCTTGTCGTTGACGGGCACCGTGATGAGGGCGTCGATCCCCTGCGACATGAGGTTCTCGTACTGGTTGCCCTGCTTGGTGATGTCGTCGTTCGCCCACTGGACGATGACCTCGGCGCCCTGCTCCGCGGCGAGGCGCTCCATGACCTCGACCTCGTGGTGCCAGCGAGCCTGGACGGCGGTCTTCATGGCGATGCCGATCTTGATCGTGTCGTCACCGCCTCCCCCGCCGCCGTCGGCGCTCGAGCACGCCGCGAGGGCGAGTGTGGCGGCTGCCGCCAGGGTGACGAACGTGAACTTCCTGCGCATCATCGCGCTTCTCCTTCAGTGGTGTCGGTCTCGGTCGAGACGTTCGGTGGTGGAGGGGTTGTCAGTCGTTGACGAGCACCCGCTCGGGCGCCAGGAACGCGGGGGCGTAGTAGCCGGGCGTGTTGGACAGCGGGAGCACCGAGTCGTCGATGTCGATCCCGAGCTGGTCCTTCATGAACGCGCGGCGTGCCTCGATGCGGGCCCACACCTCGGGGAACTGTGCGGCGATGTCGGCGCGCAGCTCGGCGTCGGCGATCGCAAGGCCGTCCTCGCAGTTGATCTGGTAGCTGTCCGGGACACCCGTGGGGATGACGTCGCACTGGAGCGCCATGCCCGAGGCGATCGTCGTGGTGTCCCCGGGGCGCACGTTCGTGCTGACCCACTCGTCGGTCGCGGTGAGGTGACCGGGGTTGAGCGCGGGGGCCATGCCGCCGCGTGCGAGCTTCTCGGTGACAAGCTCGTAGAGCTCACCGCCCGTGACGCCCGGGCGCACGGTCTCGTACCACGCGACGATGCCCTCGTAGTAGGGGGTCACCCAGCGCTCGACGAACTCGTCGTCGCTCTCGGCAACCACCCCGGCGCGGGCCGTCAGGCCGCCCCAGTAGCCGAGCGCGATGAACACCGAGTCCCCGTGGACGATCGTGCGGTCCCCGGGGCTGCGCAGCGCAGAGCCGACGGCGCTCCCGGTCGAGTACATGAGGTGGGCCGTGAGCGGCTCGCCCGCGTAGCGCATGTCGCCCACGACGTCGAGCTCGTGGCGCCCGGGCTTCGTGGCCCGCACCATGCGCGCGACCGCGTCCGAGGCGCGCGAGGCGCCCCACTCGAACATCGCGATGTTGACGGCCTCGTTCTCGGCGCGCAGGCCCGTGACGGGGTCGATGAGGATCGCGGTCGCGTCGGTGATCTGGCCCTCGCCGATCACCTGGGTGAGGGCGGTGAGCGCGTAGGCCGGCAGGAAGTAGTTCGCACCGGGCAGGACCTCGTCCCCCTCGGGGTACTTCCAGCCCACGACGGAGACCGAGTCCCCGGCCTTGAGGCCGATGTCGCGCAGCACCTGGTCGAGGCGGGGCGAGCGGTCGCGCTTCTGGCCCATGAGGGAGAAGGTCTGGCACAGCACGACGTCGTGGCCGCCGCGCACGACGTAGGAGTACATCTCGCCCTCGTTGCCGACCACGAGCGTGCCCTTGCCGCCCGGGCCGAGCAGGAGGACGGCCTCCTCGAAGCGCGGGTCGAAGTTGCTCAGGTAGTGGATGTTCGCGAAGTGCTCACGGTCGCCCCAGACCAGCACCCAGTCCGTCCCCGCCCGCTCGTACAGCGCGCGGCAGCGCTTGGCGAAGACCTCGTCAGGCACCGCGATCGATGCGACTGCAGGCTCGAGGTCAAGTGGACTGACGTCTCGAAGGACAACGGCCATCGGGGATTCCCTTCATCAGGACGAGCGCCCTCGCTCGGGTTGGTCGCAGTCCGCCGCGGGCAAGCCCGCCGGAACTATTACCGGTAACGTTAGCGGTAACGAAACCCCGATGCAAACCGCCTGGTCAGCCGCCCCGCCTTCCGCGCTCGGGGTCTCAAGCCTGTGCAGGGGGCGCCGTGGACCCCCTGACGACAAGCTGTGCCCGGGTCGGCACGGCCTGGCTCTTGACCCCCATCTGGCGCAACAGCCGGCGCATGAGGTTGCGCCCGAAGGCCCGGTCGTCGACCGCGACCGTCGTGAGCGGCGGGAGGTAGAACGCGCCGTCGGGCAGACCGTCGAAGCCGAGCACGCTCACCTCGTCGGGCACCGTGATCCCCTCGCCCGCGAGCCAGTTGAGGACCCCGAGGGCCATGTGGTCGTTCGCGCACACGACGGCGGTCGCGCCCGCCTCGCGGTCGAAGTGCTCGGCCATCGCGCGAAAGCCGCTCTCGGCCGACCAGTCCCCCTCGACGTCGCCGACGACGACGCCGTCGTGGTCCCGCACGACCCCGTGGAACGCCTTGCGGCGCGCGCGCGAGGCGGGCCAGTCGAGCGGGCCCGAGACGTGGAAGAAGCGCCGGTGCCCGAGCTCGACGAGGTGCTCGACGCCGAGCGCGAAGTCCGGCTCGGAGTAGCGGCCCTTGTGCTTGCGCGCCGAGCGCTCGACGATCACCGGGACGCTCACCTGGTTCGCGTCGATCGCCTTGAGCATCGCGTCCGCCGCGGCCAGGACGATCACGCCCGCGAGCGAGCTCTGCGCCATGATCTTGAGCGCCTCGGAGACGCTCTCGGGGTCGTGCGGGTCGACAGCGACGAGGTCGAGCACGTAGCCGGCCTTGCGCGCCTCCTCGGCCGCGCCGTCCATGATCGCCTGGAGCGCCCACTGGGCCTGCATGTGCACGAAGGCCCCGATGCGGAACGAACGGTTGGTCGCAAGGGCCTTCGCGGACTGGTTGGGCTGGTACTTGAGCTCGGCGAGCGCGGCCTCGACCCGCTCGCGCGTCTCCTCGCGGACCCGCTCCCCGCGCAGGAACCGCGCGACCGTCTGGTGGGAGACGTCAGCGGCCCGCGCGACGT
>JAJUHG010000108.1 GCA_029267995.1 Micrococcales bacterium | reverse complement strand
GCCCAAGCGCCGTCGGGCGACCGCCGAGGCGGGCAGCCCGCAGGCGGTGCGCGAGCAGCTCGAGACCGACGAGGACGCCGCCGAGGAGGTGGCCGAGGAGGCCACGCCGAAGAAGCGTTCGCGCTCGCGCAGCCGCAAGCCAGCTGAGGACGCACCCTCGACCGGTCCCGAGGACGAGGAGTCGTCGGCGCCCCTCGACGACGAGCAGGACTCGGACGAGCAGGACACCGAGGACCAGGACTCCGACGACCAGGACTCTGACCAGGACTCTGACGAGGGCGGCTCGCGCTCCGCGCGGCGCCGGCGCCGTCGTGGCGGTCGTGGCCGTCGCGGTCGCGGCTCGGGCGAGGACTCTGCCCAGGACTCGGCCCAGGACTCCGACGACGACGCGACCGAGGGAGCTGAGAGCCCTTCGGGCGACGACGAGAGCGAGGACGAGAGCGAGGGCGGTGGCTCGAGCCGCCGTCGTCGGCGTCGTCGTTCGCGCTCGGGACGCGGGAACGGTGACGCCGAGGCGTCGAGCCGTTCGGACGAGGTCACCGCGCTGCGCGGCTCGACGCGGCTCGAGGCCAAGCGCCAGCGGCGCCGCGAGGGCCGTGACGCGGGCCGACGCCGTCAGATCCTCACCGAGGCGGAGTTCCTCGCCCGGCGCGAGTCGGTCGAGCGGACGATGGTCGTGCGCGAGTCGAACGGCCGCACGCAGATCGCCGTGCTCGAGGACGGCGTGCTCGCCGAGCACTACGTCTCGCGCGCGACGCAGACCTCGATGGTCGGCAACGTCTACCTCGGCCGCGTGCAGAACGTGCTGCCGAGCATGGAGGCGGCCTTCGTCGACGTCGGCAAGGGCCGCAACGCGGTGCTGTACGCGGGCGAGGTCAACTGGGACGCTGCGGGCCTCGAGGGCCAGCCGCGTCGCATCGAGACCGCGCTCAAGTCGGGCGACTCGGTGCTCGTGCAGGTCACCAAGGACCCGATCGGGCACAAGGGTGCTCGCCTGACCTCGCAGATCACGCTCGCGGGCCGCTACCTCGTGTTCGTCCCGGGCGCCGGGATGACGGGCATCTCGCGCAAGCTGCCCGAGAAGGAGCGCGCGCGCCTCAAGAAGCTGCTGCGCGAGATCGTCCCCGAGAGCTCGGGCGTGATCGTGCGCACCGCGGCCGAGGGGGCGAGCGAGGAAGAGCTGCGCGCCGACATCGCGCGCCTGACCGAGCAGTGGGCCAAGATCGAGAAGAAGGCCAAGACGGCCTCCGCGCCCGCCCTGCTGCAGGGCGAGGCGGACCTCGCGATCCGCGTCGTGCGCGACATCTTCAACGACGACTTCTCCTCCCTCGTGGTGCAGGGCAAGGAGGCGTGGGACACGATCTCGGGCTACGTCAAGGAGCTGGCGCCCGACCTGTCCTCGAAGCTGTCTCGCTGGACGAGCGAGAAGGACGTGTTCGCCGAGCACCGCATCGACGAGCAGATCGCCAAGGCGATGGACCGCAAGGTGTGGCTGCCCTCGGGCGGCTCGCTCGTGATCGACCGCACCGAGGCGATGACCGTGATCGACGTCAACACGGGCAAGTTCACCGGGACCGGTGGCACGCTCGAGGAGACCGTCACGCGCAACAACCTCGAGGCCGCCGAGGAGATCGTGCGCCAGCTCAGGCTGCGCGACATCGGCGGGATCATCGTGATCGACTTCATCGACATGGTGCTCGAGTCCAACCGCGACCTCGTGCTGCGCCGTCTCGTCGAGTGCCTCGGGCGCGACCGCACGAAGCACCAGGTCGCCGAGGTCACCTCGCTCGGACTGGTCCAGATGACCCGCAAGCGTGTGGGCCAGGGCCTGCTCGAGGCGTTCTCCGAGACGTGCGACCACTGCGGCGGGCGCGGCTACCTCGTGCACGACCACCCGGTCGACCGGGGTGGTCAGCCCCAGGAGCAGGGCGAGCCCAAGAAGTCGCGGCGTTCGCGCAAGCAGGCCGCCGCGAAGGAGACCCCGGTCCCCGCGGTGCCGGTCCTGCCGGCCGAGCGCGACAAGGTCAACGCGACGCTCGCGGCGATCGCCGCCGCGGCGGCGCACGCGCACGAGGCCGAGGACGGCGAGAAGCACCCGGACGCCGAAGGCCCGGACGCTCAGAGCTCGGACGGTGCCGGCTCGCAGGACTCCGCGGTGCCCCCGCGGGCCGAGGACGCCGTCGTCGTCGAGGGTCCCGACGGACCCGCGGAGGGCGCGTCCCCGGCACCTGTGGACGAGGGTCCGGCCGAGACCGTCGACGAGCCTGCGGGCCCGGTCGGGGAGCAGGCTGAGGAACCGACCGAGGAGCCGACCGAGGGGGCGTGAGGCACAGCTCGCCGCGGTTTGACCGCCCGCCGGTCAGTCCGTATTCTTGAGCGTCGGCGTGCTGAGCGCCGAGCAATCTCTGGTGTCCGCGGGATCCCCGCGTGCGACACCGTCCCGGACGAGGAAAGAAGCAACATCGTGGTGTACGCGATCGTCAAGGCAGGTGGCCGCCAGGAGAAGGTCGCCGTGGGCGACGTCCTGGTCGTCGACCGTCTCCCCGCGGAGGTCGGCTCGACCGTCGAGCTGCCCGCGCTGCTCCTCGTCGACGGCGACAAGGTCACGCACGACGCGAAGGCCCTCGCGAAGGTGTCGGTCACGGCTGAGGTCGTGCGGGACGAGAAGGGCCCGAAGATCGACATCCTCAAGTACAAGAACAAGACGGGGTACCGCAAGCGTCTGGGTCACCGCCAGCAGCTGACCCGTCTCAAGGTCACCGGAATCAAGTAGGCGGAGGCAGCGACATGGCAACCAAGAAGGGCGCAAGCTCCACCCGGAACGGGCGCGACTCGAACGCGCAGTACCTCGGCGTCAAGCGCTTCGGTGGCGAGACCGTCAACGCGGGCGAGATCCTCGTGCGCCAGCGCGGCACGAAGTTCCACCCCGGCAACGGTGTGGGCCGCGGCAAGGACGACACGCTGTTCGCCCTCGTCGCCGGCTCGGTCCAGTTCGGGACCCGTCGTGGCCGCAAGGTCGTCGACGTCGTGGCCGCAGGCTGACGACACAGTCTTCTCGAAGGCAGGAGGTAGGTCATGGCGACGTTCGTCGACCGTGCGGTGCTGCACGCGATCGCGGGTGACGGCGGCCACGGCTGCACCTCGGTGCACCGCGAGAAGTTCAAGCCGCTCGGCGGGCCCGACGGCGGGAACGGGGGGCGCGGCGGCTCGGTGATCCTCGTCGCGGACCCGCAGGAGACGACCCTCCTGGACTACCACCACGCCCCGCACCGCCGGGCTCGCAACGGCACGCCCGGCAAGGGCGACATGCGGCACGGGGCGAACGGCGCGGACCTCGAGCTGCCCGTCCCGGTCGGCACGGTCGTCAAGTCCCGCTCGGGCGAGGTGCTCGCCGACCTCGACTTCCCCGGTGCCCGCTTCGTCGCGGCGCAGGGTGGTCACGGAGGGCTCGGCAACGCCGCGCTCGCCTCGCAGCGGCGCAAGGCGCCCGGCTTCGCGCTGCTCGGCGAGCCCGGGGAGGAGGCCGACTACGTCCTCGAGCTCAAGACGATCGCCGACGTCGCCCTCGTGGGCTTCCCGAGCGCGGGCAAGTCGAGCCTCGTCGCCGCAGTCTCCGCGGCTCGGCCCAAGATCGCCGACTACCCGTTCACGACCCTCGTGCCGAACCTCGGCGTCGTCCAGGCAGGGGACGTGCGCTTCACGGTCGCCGACGTCCCGGGCCTCATCCCCGGCGCGAGCGAGGGCAAGGGACTGGGCCTGGAGTTCCTGCGGCACATCGAGCGCTGCGCCGTGATCGTCCACGTGCTCGACTGTGCGACCCTCGAGCCGAACCGCGACCCCGTGAGCGACCTCGACGTGATCGAGGCCGAGCTCGCGGCCTACTCCGAGGATCTCGAGGTCGGGCGGGTCCCGATCACCGAGCGGCCGCGCGTCGTCGTGCTCAACAAGGTCGACGTCCCCGAGGCGCGTGAGCTCGCCGAGCTGGTGCGCGAGGAGCTCGAGGGCCGTGGCCTGCGTGTGTTCGAGGTCTCCGCGGTGAGCCGCGACGGGCTGCGTCCCCTGACCTTCGCGCTCGCCGAGCTCGTCGAGGCTGCGCGCGCCGCCGAGCCCGAGGTCGAGCGGGAGCGCATCGTGCTGCGCCCGCGCGCTGTCGACGACGCGGGCTTCACGGTGACCCCGCGCCGCGAGGGCACGCGCGAGTACTTCGAGGTGCGCGGGTCCAAGCCCGAGCGGTGGGTGCGCCAGACCGACTTCGCGAACGACGAGGCCGTCGGCTACCTCGCCGACCGGCTCGCGAAGCTCGGCGTCGAGGACGAGCTGTTCAAGGTCGGTGCGGTCGCGGGGGCCGAGGTCGTCATCGGGTCCGGTCCCGACGCCGTCGTCTTCGACTGGGAGCCCACGCTGCTCACGGGTGCCGAGCTGCTCGGCGGCCCGCGCGGCTCGGACGTGCGTCTCGAGGAGAACGCGCGGCCCACGCGCGGGGAGAAGCGGCGCGAGCACCGCGAGCGCATGGACGCGAAGGCCGAGGCCCGCGCCGAGCTGTGGACCGAGCGCGAGACGGGCCGCTGGACGGACCCCGCTCAGGACTGAGCGGTCCACGAGCAGGGCGCCTGCCCCGGTCGGGCGGCTCATGCGGGACAATCGTCGACGTGAACTCGACCGTGTCCTCGCGCGCCGACCTCGCGACCGCCCGTCGCGTCGTCGTGAAGATCGGTTCTTCGAGCCTCACGGACCCGAGCGGTCACCTCGACGTCGAGGCGCTCACGGCGCTCTCGGACGTCCTCGCGGCCCGGCAGGCGGCGGGCGGCCAGGTGATCCTCGTGTCCTCGGGGGCGATCGCGGCTGGGCTCACCCCGCTCGGCCTGCGCGAGCGGCCGCGTGATCTTGCGACGGCCCAGGCGGCGGCCTCGGTCGGTCAGGGGCTGCTCATCGCGCGCTACACGCAGGCCTTCGCGAAGCACGGCATCCGGGTGGGCCAGGTGCTGCTCACGGTCGAGGACACGATCCGCCGCTCGCACTACCGCAACGCGCGCCGCGCGCTGGGTCGCCTGCTCGACCTCGGGGTGGTCCCGGTGGTCAACGAGAACGACACGGTCGTGACCGACGAGATCCGCTTCGGGGACAACGACCGCCTCGCGGCGCTCGTGGGCCACCTCACGCGTGCCGACGCGCTCGTGCTGCTCTCCGACGTCGACGCGCTCTACACCGCGCGGCCCGGGACGCCCGGGGCGCGCAAGATCTCCCACGTCGCGGGGCCTGCGGACCTTGACGGGGTCGACGTCTCGCGGCGCGGCTCACGGCTCGGCACGGGCGGGATGGTCACGAAGCTCGACGCCGCGGCGATCTCGACCGGCTCGGGCATCCCCGTCGTGCTGACCTCCGCGGCGCTCGCGGCCGAGGCGCTCGCGGGGCAGGACGTCGGGACGTTCTTCGCCGCGACGGGCCGGCGGCGCAGCGCACGTCTGCTGTGGCTCGAGCACGCCGCGCGCGCGCACGGGCGGGTCGTGCTCGACGAGGGTGCGGTGCGCGCGGTCGTCGAGCGGCGCACCTCGCTCCTGCCCGCGGGGGTCACGGCGGTCGAAGGGTCCTTCGAGCCGGGTGACCCAGTCGAGCTCGTGGCCCCGGACGGCGTCGTCGTCGCGCGGGCGCTGGTGTCCTACGGCTCGGACGAGCTGCCCGCGATGCTCGGACGCTCGACCGGTGAGCGCGGTGCGACGCTCGGTCCACGCTACGAGCGCGAGATCGCGCACCGTGACGACATCGTGCTCGTGCGCAAGCACGCCTGGACCGTCTCGCGGTAGGAGCCCCAGGCCTCGCCCGAGCGTGCCGATGCCGCGCCTGGGCGTGCCGATGCCGCGCCCGGGCGTGCCGCGCCGTCGTCGTCGCGCACATGCTGTGCGGTGCCGCGAGCCGAGGCCGCGCCCGAGCGACCCGATGCCGACCCCGCGTGTGCCGCGCCGTCGTCGTCGGGCCAGGGCCGACCCGCGCCGCGATCCGAGGCGGCGCCCGAGCGAGGCGCGCCCGAGCGTGCCGCGCCGTCGTCGTCCGATCGCCGTCGTCGGGGGCCCGGTCACGCGCATCCGTGGGGCCTGGACGAACCCTCGATCGGCGCGGGAACGCGGACTACCCTGGGTCCATGACGACGACCTCAGACGCGACCACGACGACGGCGGCTCCCCACGGCGCGACGACGGCGCCCCCCGCCGGCCCGAGCCCTGAGGTCACCGCCGCGGTGCACGAGATCGCCCGGCGCGCCCAGGCGGCCGCCCCGCAGATCGCGACTGCGACGCGCGCGGTCAAGGACGCCGCGCTGCACGCGCTCGCCGACGCTCTCGTCGAGCGGGCCGACGCGATCGTCACCGCGAACGCCGAGGACCTTGAGCGGGGGCGGCAGAACGGCATGTCGCCCGGGCTGCTCGACCGACTCACGCTCACGCCCGAGCGCATCGCGGGGATCGCCGACGCGCTGCGCGAGCTCGCGGCGCTGCCCGACCCGGTCGGTGAGGTCGTGCGCGGCTCGACCCTGCCCAACGGGCTGCGACTGACCCAGACGCGCGTCCCGATGGGCGTGGTCGGCATGATCTACGAGGCCCGCCCCAACGTCACGGTCGACGCCGCGGGGCTCGGGCTCAAGTCCGGCAACGCGGTGATCCTGCGCGGCGGCTCGGCCGCGGCGAGCTCGAACAGCCTCATCGTCCAGGTGCTCTCCGAGGCGCTCGAGGCGCAGGGGCTGCCCGCCGACCTCGTGCAGTCGATCGACGCGTACGGGCGCGAGGGCGCGGTCGCGCTCATGCACGCGCGTGGGCTCGTCGACCTGCTCGTGCCGCGCGGGGGAGCGGACCTCATCAGCACCGTGGTGCGCGAGTCGAAGGTCCCCGTGGTCGAGACGGGCACGGGCAACTGCCACGTGTTCGTCGACGCCGCGGCCGACCCCGAGATGGCGCTCGAGATCGTGCTCAACGCCAAGACGCAGCGCGTCGGGGTGTGCAACGCGGCCGAGACGCTCCTCGTGCACCGCGACATCGCCTCGACCTTCCTGCCCACGGTCCTGCCCGCGCTCGCGGCGCGCGACGTCGTGCTGCACGGGGACGACGCGGTCCGCGCGGCCGCTCCCGCGGGTGTGCGCGTCGACGAGGCGGACGACGAGGACTGGGCGACCGAGTACCTCGCGCTCGAGCTCGCGGTCAAGGTCGTCGACGACGTCGAGGACGCGATCGCGCACATCCGCCGCTGGTCCTCGGGTCACACCGAGGCCGTCGTGACGAACGACCTCGCCGTGGCCGACCGCTTCGTGCAGGGCGTCGACTCGGCCGCCGTGATGGTCAATGCCTCGACGCGGTTCACCGACGGCGGGGAGTTCGGGCTCGGCGCGGAGATCGGCATCTCGACGCAGAAGATGCACGCACGTGGTCCGATGGGGCTCGCCGAGCTGACGACCACGAAGTGGGTCGTGCGCGGGGACGGCCAGGTGCGGGGCTGACCAGGCCGGTGTGCGGGGCATGACCTGCGGCGCGCGGGTGGTGACCCGCGCGGTGCGTCGTGCTCGGGACTTGACCTGCCCGGTCACGAAGTGGGCGTCGTCGTCCACGTCCGGACCCTGGGAACCACCTGAGAACTCGGCCGGGGCTTCACCCGCTCGTGACACAATGGGTCGCACCGCACGAGCGGTTCCCACTGATCTAGGAGGCGTAGGTGCACGCTGTTCTGCTGGCTGCCGAAGAGGCGCAT
>JAJUHG010000107.1 GCA_029267995.1 Micrococcales bacterium | reverse complement strand
CATGACAGGTGAGGTGCGGAGAACCAGCCCGCATCGGGGTTGTTGCCCATGACGTCGCTCATGTCGCCGTAGTCGTGGGTCGCGCAGTACTTCGCGGCCGCGAGCACGGTGCGCTTGCCGTTCTTGGTGCGGCACTCGGCGTACGAGGAGTGGCCCAGGCCGAGGTTGTGGCCGAGCTCGTGGATCACGACGTTGGTCGCAAGCGTGCCCTCGAGCCACACGTACCGCCCAGGCATCGACCCGAGCCCCGCGACGCCCCAGTGGTCCGCGCCGCACGCCTCCTGCGTGACGTAGAAGATCACGCGGTCGAACTTGCTCGGGTTCTTGCCGGCCTTCTTGGCCCGAGCCGAGGCCTTCGAGGCGATGTGCTCCATCTGGTAGCTGATGCCGCACGCGACCGGAGGGCGAGAGATCTTCTGCCAGGACAGGACCGTGGTGGAGTGCCCGATGCGTCCGCGCGAGACGGTGCGGTAGTAGGTGTCGGCCGACTTCATGACGGCCTTGACGCGCTTCTTGACCTTCGCGTTCGAGGAGTCCTTGCCCGCTCCGGCCCAGAACACCGGGACGACGAGCGTCTTGAGCTTCCTCTTCGCCTTGGGTGCCTTGGCCGCCGCGACCGCCGAGGCACGCACCGCGGACGGGGACGCGTGGTCCGCCTCGGGGCCCGGGCGCAGACCGTGGTCGACGACGACCTCGTTGCCGTCCGGGTCGAGAGCAGCTGCGGACGGTGCGACGAGCGCCGAGGCGGCGAGCGCGAGGACGGCGAGGACGGCGGCGCGCGGGCGGACGGGCTTGCTCATGGCACACTCCGGGCAAGAAGGGCGAAAGGTCCGCAGATCGTCCCACGCGGCGGGGTCCGCCCGCGAGCACCCGACCGGGTGACCGTGCGCGCTCGGTACCCTCGGTGTCGCCGCCTGGATCGGCGCGGCGACACGATCACGAAGAGAGCAAGCCATGACCAGGTCGCACCCTGCGGTGACGACTCCTCCTTCGGCCGACTCCCCCGAGGTCGACCCGAGCGTGAGCCTCGCGCCGCGGGCCGGGCGTGACCCGTGGCTGGACAACACGCGGCTCGTCGCCGCGATCCTGATCCTCGTGATGCACGTCGCCGGTGCGGCGATGTCGCGCGCGGGCGTGCTCGAGGAGCTGTGGTACGCGACGTGGCCCTTGCGTCTTCCGCTGTTCGTGATCGTCGCGGGCTTCTTCTCGAGTGCCGAGCCGCTGCGCGGGCGCCGGGCGATCTCGATCCTGCGCAACGTGCTCGGCGTCTACCTCGTGGGGGACCTGCTCGCGAGCGTTTTCGCGGGACTTGCAGGAGAGGCGTTCGTCTACAACCCCAACCGGGCCCCGTTCGGCCTGTGGTTCCTGCTGTCGCTGTTCTGGTGGCGTGCGATGCTCCCGCTCCTTGCGCACGTGCGCTTCCTCGGGCCCCTCACGGTCGTGGGCGCGCTCCTCGTCGGGTTCGTGCCGCAGATCGGGCCGAGCTTCTCGGCGAGCCGCACGATCGTCTTCCTGCCCCTGTTCGTCCTCGGCTGGTACCTGCGCAGGATCGACCTGCGCGCGCTCCTCGCGAGACGCTGGGTGCGCCCCGCCGCCGCCGTCGTGCTCCTCGGCGGGATCGTGGGGTTCTCGCTCTGGGGCGACAGGATCTCGCACGGCGTGTACCAGATGCGTTCGGGCTACGACGCGGACGGTCTTCTCGACGCGGTCCCGCAGCTCGGTGCGCGCGCCGCGCTGCTCCTCGCGGGCACGGCAGGGGCGCTCGCGCTGCTTGCCGTGATGCCCCGACGCCGGATCCCGGTCGTGACGTACCTCGGGACCGGCTCGATGTACATCTACGTCCTTCACGTCCTGATCGTCGGCAGCAGCGGGCTCCGCGACACCTCGTGGTATCGCGCGATCGACACCGTGCCCGAGATCCTTCTGCTCATCGTCGTGAGCGTGCTCGCCGCGCTCGCGCTCGCCTCACCGCCCGTGCGATGGCTCACGGGCTGGTTGATCCAGCCGACCTACCGCTGGCCCTTCCGCGAGCAGGTTCCCTCGACGCCGCCGCTCGGCGGCGCGCGCGCCTAGCAGAACGTGGCGGCCTGCATCGAGAACGGCTCGGCGTAGGGCCCGCCCGTGGCCCTGAGCTCGAGGGTGAGCACGCGCGAGTCCCACGCGGTGACCCGCCACCGTCGTCGACCGCGCGGGGCAAGGAGACTCCGGACGGTGGACGTCGCTAGCTGCGCAGGCTCCAGCGCCACGCGTCCCGGCCCGGGCGCCATGCACCGCTCCCGCGCACGAGGCGCTCGGGGTTCGCCCAACGGTGCGCCCCCGCAGTGACCTCGTCCTCCTCGGACGGGGCTGCCGCGACGAGGCCCGCGACGAGCGCCGCGAGCTCGATCTCGTCGGGTGCCCCGCGCACGATCCGCACCGCGGGCCGCTGCTCGGTCACAGCGGGATGTTCCCGTGCTTCTTGGGCGGCAGGCTCGCGCGCTTCGTGCGCAGCACGCGCAGCGCGCGCACGACCTGGCTGCGGGTCTGCGAGGGCTCGATGACCGCGTCGACGTAGCCGCGCTCGGCAGCGAGCCACGGGCCGACGATCTCCTCCTCGTACTCCGCGACGAGCCGCGCCCGCTCTGCCTCGACGTCCCCGCCCGCGGCCTCGACCGCGGCCAGTGCGCGACGCTGGAGGATGTTGACTGCCCCGCCCGCGCCCATGACCGCGATCTGGGCGGTGGGCCACGCGAGGTTGACGTCCGCGCCGAGCTGCTTCGAGCCCATGACGATGTACGCCCCGCCGTAGGCCTTGCGCGTGATGACCGTGACGAGCGGGACGGTCGCCTCGGCGTAGGCGTAGATGAGCTTCGCACCGCGCCGGATGATGCCGTTCCACTCCTGGTCGGTGCCCGGCAGGAAGCCCGGGACGTCGACGAAGGTCAGCACGGGGATGTTGAACGCGTCGCACGTGCGCACGAAGCGCGCGGCCTTCTCAGCGGCATTGATGTCGAGCGTGCCGGCCATCTGGAGCGGCTGGTTCGCGACGACCCCCACGGGGTGACCCTCGACATGCCCGAAGCCGACGAGCACGTTGGGTGCGAAGAGCGCCTGGACCTCGAGCAGCTCGCCGTCGTCGAGCACGTGCTCGACCACGGTGCGCATGTCGTAGGGCTGGTTGTCGGAGTCCGGGACGATCGCGTCGAGCTCGAGGTCGGCCTCGGTCGGCTCGAGGTCGAGGTCCTCGTGCGGGAAGGCTGGTGCTTCGGACAGGTTGTTGCTCGGCAGGTAGGCCAGGAGCGCCTTGACCCACTCGATCGCGTCTTCCTCGTCCGAGGCGAGGTAGTGCGCGACCCCCGAGCGCGTGTTGTGGGTCGTCGCGCCCCCGAGCTCTTCGAAGCCGACGTCCTCGCCCGTCACGGCGCGGATCACGTCGGGCCCCGTGATGAACATGTTCGAGGTCTGGTCGGCCATGACGACGAAGTCGGTCAGGGCCGGGGAGTAGACCGCGCCGCCAGCGCTCGGCCCGAGGATGATCGAGATCTGCGGGACCACGCCCGAGGCGGCGACGTTGCGCCGGAAGATCTCGGCGAACTGCGTCAGCGCAGAGACACCCTCCTGGATGCGGGCCCCTCCGCCGTCGAGGATCCCCACGAGCGGCATCCCCGTGCGCAGCGCGAGGTCCATGACCTTGGTGATCTTCTGGCCGTGCGCCTCGCCGAGCGAGCCGCCGAACACCGTGAAGTCCTGGGAGTACACCGCGACGGGTCGCCCGTCGACCGTCCCGTGCCCGACGACGACGCCGTCGCCCGCGGGCTTTCGCGCGTCCATCCCGAAGGCCGTGGCCCGGTGCGCGACGAAGGTGTCGAGCTCGGTGAAGGAGCCCTCGTCGAGGAGGGCCGCGATGCGCTCGCGGGCGGACTTCTTGCCGCGCGCGTGCTGGCGCTCGCGCGCGGTCTCGTCCTCGGTCGCCGCGGCGAGGCGGGCGCGCAGGTCGGCGAGCTTGTCCGCCGCGCTCGGCGAGGTGGGCTGGGGCGTTCCAGGGCTGCTCACCCTCGTGAGCCTAGACGCCGCGCGCACGAGCAGGCTTGTACGCACCGCACGAGGTTCAGCCACGATCTTCGTGGGCGAGGATGGACCCATGACGAGCGAACACCCTGCCCTCGACGCCGCCGCGCTCGAGGCCCGGCTCGGGGACCTCGTGGCTCGCCTCGAGGTGCGCGCGCGTGCCGGCTCGACCAACGCCGAGCTGGGCGCCGCGGTGCGCGCCGAGCCCGAGGCGTGGCCCGACTTCTCGGTGCTCGTCGCGGACCACCAGGAGTCCGGGCGCGGGCGCGCGGGCCGCGACTGGCAGACCCCCGCCGGGACCTCGCTCACGGTGAGCTTCCTGCTGCGGCCAGGTGTGCCGCCGTCGTCGTTCGGCTGGGTGAGCCTGCTCGGGGCGCTCGCGGCGGTCCGCGCGGTCGGGGCGTCCGGCCTCGTCGCCCGCGCGAAGTGGCCCAACGACGTCGTCGTCGGCGTACGCGGCGCGGCGCACGTCGACGGGTGGGGTTCGAACCGCAAGGTCGCGGGCGTCCTCGGGGAGGTCGTGGGCGACGCCGTCGTCCTCGGGATCGGGGTCAACGTCACCCAGACCTCCGACGAGCTGCCCGTGCCGTGGGCCGCCTCCCTCGCGACGCTCGACGCGACGCTCGGTGAGCACCCGCGCGAGGACCTGCTCGTCATGCTCGCCCACCAGCTGTGGCTGCTCGACGAGCAGTGGCGCGCGGCGGACGGGGACGCGGCGGCAGCAGGGATCGCCGAGGAGTACGCGGCGGCTTCGGCGACGCTCGGCCAGGCCGTCGTCGTCGAGCTGCCCGGGGGGCGTGTCCTCGCGGGGACCGCGGACGGCTTCGCGGACGACGGCGCGCTCCTCGTGCGGCGCGCGGACGGGCAGGTCGAGGCGGTGCGCTCGGGGGACGTGCACCACGTGCGCCTGCCCGACGTCTAGCCTGGGGACGTGCCGGCCGACGAACCCTCCTCGACGATGTCCGAGCTGGACGGTGTCCTGCTCGGTGGGGAGCGCACGTACTCCGAGCGTGAGCTTGCCGAGCGGTCCGGGGTCCCCCTCGAGCGCGTGCACGACTTCTGGCGTTACCTCGGCCTGCCCGCGGCGGACCCCGACGCGCGCCAGTACACCGACGACGACGTCGCCGCGCTGGCCCGCCTCGCGCGGCTCACCGGCCCGGACGGGATCTCGTGGCGCACCGCGGCCTCGCTCACGCGCGCGACGGGGCACAGCGCGGACCGGCTTGCGCTGTGGCACGTCGAGGCGCTCGTCGAGGACGCCGCGACGCGCTTCGACCTCGACGACGTCTCGGCGCGCCTGCTCGTGCTCGACCAGCTCGCGGGTCTCGCCCCGCTCATCGAGGCCCAGCTCGTGCACGCGTGGCGGCGTCAGCTCGCCGCGGTCGCGGGGCGTATCGGCGCGGAGTTCGCCGAGGCGCACGCGCCGGACAAGATGGACCGCAATGCCCTCCCGCTCGCACGCTCGGTCGGCTTCGCGGACATGGTCGCCTTCACGCGGCTGACCGCCGCGATGGACTACACCGAGCTCGCAGGCTTCGTGCAGCGCTTCGAGAGCGCCGCGCGCGATGTCATCACCGCCGAGGGCGGGCGGGTCGTCAAGACGATCGGCGACGCGGTGCTCTTCGTCGCGGACGACGCCGTGACCGGTGCGCGCATCGCGACGGGGCTCGCGCGCGGCACGGCGGTCGAGGGCCCCGTCCCGGTCGAGGTGCGCGTGAGCGTCGTGTGGGGCCGGGTGCTCTCGCGCTTCGGCGACGTGTTCGGGCCGCCCGTCAACCTCGCGGCGCGCCTGTCCGCCGCGGCCGAGCCGGGCACCGTGCTGACCGACCTCGCGACCGCCGAGATGCTCAGGGGCGAGCCCGGGCTCGCCGTGCTCGAGCAGGAGCCGACCGAGCTCGTGGGCTTCGGCGCCGTGACCCCGTTCCGGGTCGAGCGTCGCTAGTCGACCTCGGCCCGTTCGAGCAGCGCGGGGCCGTTCTCGCTCACGCGCCCCACTGCCGCACCGACCGGCCGTGCCGTGAGCTCGGGGGGGTCGGTCGCAAGGATCGGCAGCGCCTCGGCGGCGCTCGTGGCCGGGTCGAGCCACGCGTCCCACGTCTCACGCGCCAGGATCACGGGCTGGCGGTCATGGATCTCGGCGAGAGGGCCCATCGAGTCGCGCGTGATGATCGTCGTCGTCACGAGCCAGCGCTCGGGGTCGTCCTCGGCCTTGGTGGGGTCCTTCCAGAACTCGTAGAGCGCCGCGAGGGCGAGCACGCCCTCGTCCGGGGCGTGGATGAAGAACGGCTGCTTGCGGCCGGTCGCACGGGCCTGCCACTCGTAGTAGCCCTCGGCGGGGACGATCCCGCGCCGTGCCGCGAGGGCGCGCTTGAAGGCGGGCTTCTCGGCGAGGGTCTCTGAGCGCGCGTTGAACATCTTGACCCCGATCGAGGGGTCCTTGGCCCACGAGGGGACAAGGCCCCAGCGCGCGGTGCGCAGCTGGCGCACGACGGCGCCCTGCGCCTTGTCCGCGAGGCGCTCGGGGCGTTCGACGACGAGGCGCACGGGGTCGGTCGGGGCGACGTTCCACGAGGGGGCGAGCTCTGCCGCGTCGTCGTCGACGAAGGCGAGCGCGAGCGCGTCCGCGAGGTCCTGGGCCTGTCGGAAGGAGGCGAATCGTCCGCACATGCCACAACCCTCCCACCGAGGGCGCGGGCATGTCACGGGGCCGCAGGTCAAAGGCTCGCCAAGCGATCGAATCGATTCGCTCCGTGGGTCGTGCGCGTGGCACGATCGTCCGCGTGAGCGAGCTGACCCCGCCCGTGCGAGTCCGGCCTCGCTTCGTCGCACTCGTCGGCACGCTCGCGGCGGTCCCCGCGATCACGACGGACATGTTCCTGCCGCAGCTGCCCGACATCGCGCGCGACCTCGGCACGACCACGTGGGCCGTCCAGCTCACCGTGACGATGATGCTCGTGGGCGGCGCCGTCGGGCAGCTCGTCAACGGGCCGCTCTCCGACACGCTCGGCCGGCGCCGACCCGCGCTGTGGGGGCTCACGATCCACGTCGTGCTCTCCCTCGCGTGCGCCGCGGCCCCCTCGATCGGGGTGCTCGTCGCGCTGCGCACCGCGCAAGGGTTCTTCAACGCAGCCGCGTCGGTCGTCGCGCTCGCGGTCATCCGCGACCGGTTCAGCGGCCCGACGGCCTCGCGGCTGCTCTCGCGCCTCATGCTCGTGATCGGCGTCGCGCCGCTGTTCGCGCCCACGATCGGGACGTGGGTCGGCGGGATCGGGGGATGGCGCGGGGTGTTCGTCGCGCTCGCGGTGTTCGGCGCCGCGGTGTGGGTCGGGGTGTGGCGCTTCCTGCGTGAGTCCCTGCCCGTCGAGCGGCGCCGTGCGCGAGGCATCCGCGTCGCGCTCTCGGGCTACTGGACCCTCCTGCGCGACCGGCGCTTCGTCGCCTACGCGCTCGTGCCGGGCACGAGCTTCGGCGTCACGATGAGCTACGTCGTCGGCTCGCCGTTCGTGCTCCAGACCGAGTACGGCATGAGCCAGTCCCAGTTCGCGGTGACCTTCGCCGTCGTCGGCCTCGGTCTCGTGATCGCGTCCCAGGTCAACGCCGCGCTCGTCAAGCACTACCCGCCCGAGGCGATGCTGCGCTTCGCCTCCTCGGCGCTCCTGCTCGCGACCGGGACCCTGCTCGTGGTCGTCGTGACGGGGTGGGGCGGGCTGCCGGCCTTCCTCGTCGCACT
>JAJUHG010000106.1 GCA_029267995.1 Micrococcales bacterium | reverse complement strand
TGACGCCGCCACGGCCGCCGAGCTCGCCGCGGACGACGAGTCCTTCGCCGCCGAGCTTCCCGAGCTGCAGCGCGCGGCCGAGGACGCCGCCGAGCACCTGCGCGCCGTGCTGGTGCCGCGCGACCCGGACGACGGCCGCGACGTCATCCTGGAGATCAAGGCCGGCGAGGGCGGGGAGGAGTCCGCGCTGTTCGCCGGGGACCTGCTGCGGATGTACCTGCGCTACGCCGAGCGCCGGGGCTGGTCCACCCAGGTCCTGTCCACCACCGAGTCCGATCTGGGCGGGTACAAGGACGTGGCGGTCGCGGTGAAGTCCCGCGGCACCCTGGACGACCCCGCCGACGGTGTGTGGGCCAGCCTCAAGTACGAGGGCGGCGTGCACCGGGTCCAGCGGGTGCCGGTCACCGAGTCGCAGGGCCGGATCCACACCTCCGCGGCCGGGGTGCTCGTGCTGCCCGAGGCCGACGACCCCGGGGAGGTCGAGATCGACCCGAACGACCTGCGCATCGACGTCTACCGCTCCTCGGGGCCCGGGGGGCAGTCGGTCAACACGACCGACTCGGCCGTGCGCATCACGCACGTGCCGACCGGGATCGTCGTGTCGATGCAGAACGAGAAGTCCCAGCTGCAGAACCGCGAGCAGGCGATGCGCGTCCTGCGGGCACGCCTGCTCGCGGCACGCGCCGAGGCCGCGGAGGCCGAGGCCTCGGCGACCCGGCGCTCGCAGGTGCGCACGGTCGACCGTTCCGAGCGCATCCGCACCTACAACTTCCCCGAGAACCGCATCGCGGACCACCGCACGGGCTTCAAGGCCTACAACCTCGACTCGGTGCTCGACGGCGACCTCGAGCCCGTCATCCGCTCCGCGATCGAGGCCGACGAGACCGCTCGGCTCGCGGCTGCCGGCACCTCGTGACGGGACGCCACGCACCGTCCCTGCGCGAGCTCGTGGACGGTGCCACTCAGCTGCTCCGTGAGGCGGGCGTCGGCTCGCCAGCTCACGACGCGCGCGCCCTCGCGGCCTTCGCGCTCGGCCGCGAGCGGCTCGTCCCGGGCCTCGACCCCGATCCGGACCCGGGCTTCGCGGCGCGCTTCGCCGCGCTCGTCGAACGCCGCCGGGCACGCGAGCCGCTCCAGCGCATCACGGGACGCACCGCGTTCCGCTACCTCGACGTGCCCGTCGCCGACGGCGTCTTCGTCCCCCGCCCCGAGACCGAGACGGTCGCGGAGCACGCCGTCGGCGAGGCGCGTCGCGTGCGCGAGGCGGGCCGGGACGCCGTCGTCGTCGACCTGTGCTGCGGCGCGGGGGTGATCGGGGCGAGCGTCGCGCTCGAGGTCCCCGGGGCCCGCGTGCACGCGGTCGACGCCTCGCCCGCCGCGGTCGACGCGACGCGCGCGACCGCCCGCGAGGCGCGGGTCGCGCTCGACGTCGAGGTGGGCGACGTGCGCGACGCGCACCTCCTCGCAGCGCTCGACGGTGCGGTCGACGTCGTCGTCGCGAACCCGCCGTACATCCCGCCCGACGCGGTCCCGCAGGACCCCGAGGTGCGCGACCACGACCCCGACCTCGCGCTCTACGGTGGGGGAGCCGACGGGCTCGAGGTGCCGCGCGCGGTCGTGGACGCGGCCGCACGGCTCCTGCGCCCCGGTGGGCTGCTCGTCATGGAGCACGCCGAGGTGCAGGCCGCCGCGGTGCGCGCCGAGCTGCGCGCGCACGGGTCCTTCACCCAGGTCACGACGGACCAGGACCTCACGGGACGTGACCGCATGGTGCTCGCGCGCAAGGCCGAGCAACGTGCCTCGACAGGCTCCGACGTGGAACACTCGCGGTCGTGACCATCCTCGACGCGACCGACCCCCAGGGCTGGGGGCCCGCGCTCGACGAGGCCGTCAACGCGGTCCAGCGCGGGGCCCTCGTCGTGCTCCCGACGGACACCGTGTACGGCGTCGGCGCGGACGCCTTCGACCCCGAGGCGGTCGCCGCGCTGCTCGCCGCGAAGGGACGCGGCCGTCACCAGCCGCCGCCCGTGCTCGTGGGCGGGTTGCGCACGCTCGACGGTCTTGCGCGTGACGTCTCGGCCGAGGCGCGTGCGCTCGCGGCCCGTTTCTGGCCCGGCGGCCTGACGATCATCCTCGACGCGCAGCCCTCGCTCGCGTGGGACCTCGGTGACACGCACGGCACGGTCGCGCTGCGCCAGCCCGACCACCCCGCGGCGCTCGCGCTCCTGCAGCGCACCGGCCCGCTCGCGGTCTCGAGCGCGAACCTCAGCGGGCGCCCACCCGCGACCACCGCGGCCGAGGCGCACGAGCAGCTCGGCACCGCGGTCGCGGTCTACCTCGACGGCGGCACCGCACCTGGCGGGGTCGCCTCGACGATCGTCGACGCGACGAACGGACGGCTGCGGCTCGTGCGCTCAGGGGCGATCCCGATCGAAGCACTGCGTGAGGTCGCCGAGGTCGCGGACCTGCCTGGCCCCGAGCTCGAGGAGCCCGCCGACGACGCGCCCGAGGGCCCCGAGGAAGGTCGCGGCGCGTGAGGGTCTACCTCCTCGTGACGCTCGTCGCGGCGACCGTCGCGTTCCTCGCGACCCCGGTCGTGCGCCGTCTCGCGCTGCGGACCGGGGCGATCACCGCGGTGCGTGCGCGCGACGTGCACACGAGCCCGACCCCGCGCCTCGGCGGGCTCGCGATGCTCGCGGGGCTCGCGGTCGCCGTCGTCGTCGCGAGCCGGCTCGACTTCCTCTCGGGCGTGTTCGTCCCGACCGCCTCGCCGCTCGGGCTCGCGGTCCCGTGGGCCGTGCTCATCTCGGCTGCTCTCGTGTGCCTGCTCGGCATGGCCGACGACATCTGGGACCTCGACTGGATGACCAAGCTCGTCGGGCAGGTGCTCGCGGCGGGCTTCATGGCGTGGAACGGGGTCCAGCTGTACTCGCTGCCCGTGGGCGGGATCACGATCGCGTCCTCGCGCACCTGGCTGTTCCTGACGATCTTGCTCGTGGTCGTGGCGATGAACGCGGTCAACTTCGTCGACGGTCTCGACGGCCTCGCGGCGGGCACGATCGCGATCGGCGGGGGGGCGTTCTTCGTCTACACCTACCTGCTCGCCCAGTCCGCGAGCAGCGACGACTACTCGAACGTCGCGAGCCTGCTCCTCGCGTGCCTCGTCGGGGCGTGCCTCGGGTTCCTCCCGCACAACCTGCACCCCTCGCGCATCTTCATGGGCGACTCCGGCTCGATGCTCATCGGTCTGGTCATCGCCGCGGCCGCGATCATCGTCACGGGCCAGATCAACCCCGCGATCGTGTCCCAGCGCGAGGCGATCCCCGCGTTCCTGCCGATCGTCCTGCCGATCGCGGTGCTCGTCGTGCCCTTGCTCGACATGGGGCTCGCGGTCGTGCGACGCCTGCTCGCGGGCAAGTCGCCCTTCGCACCCGACCGCATGCACCTGCACCACCGCATGCTCCAGCTCGGGCACTCGCACCGGCGCGCGGTGCTCGTGCTGTACATGTGGACCGCGCTCGTCGCGTTCCCCGCGGCGCTGCTCGCGGTGTGGACCGTCCCCGCCGTGCTCGCGCTGCTCGGCGTGGGGACCGTCGTCGTCGTCGCACTCACGCTCGGGCCGCTGCGCCGCGGGCGCCGCCCCCGACCCGTCCCTGCCCCGCGGGACGAGCCGCCCGAGCCCGACCTCACCCCCGTCACGGAAGAGAAGCACCCATGACCACCCCGTCGAGCAACCCCGAGCAGACCCCACGACCGCCGAGCGCCGCGGAGGGAGCGTTCCGCGCCGCGCTGCGCGACCTGCTCGTCTTCCTCGCCGTGCTCGCGGCACTCGGCTCGCTCGTCGGCTACCTCGTCGCAGGGCTGCCCGGCGTGTGGTCGGCGCTCATGGGCGCGGGCGTCGTGCTCATCTTCTCGGGCACGACGGTCGTGTCGATGCTGCGCACCGCGAGCTCCGACGCGACCGCCTTCGCGGGGACGGTCGCGGGGCTGTGGCTCGCGAAGTTCCTCGTGGTCGTCGTGATCATCGTCGCGCTGCGTCCGCACGACTTCTACGACAAGCCCCTGTTCGGGATCATCGTGATCATCGGGGCGATCGGGGCGATCACGCTCGACATGCGGGCCGTGCGCCGGGCTCGTGTGCCCTATCTCGAGCCGAAGGACCCTGGACACGGTCCGGACGACCCTCCCGCGTAGGTTAGGCTTCTTCCCGTCCCACGAAGGCCTGGTGCCCGAGAGGCGACGCCGCGGTCCGCCACCGGACCGGCGCGCGCCAGCACCAAGACCCCAGGAGCACACCCTGTTCAGGTTTGCGACACCAGTGCTGCTTGCCGCCGACGGCGAGGGCGGCGGGTTTCACCCGCCCACGATCGCCGACTTCTTCCCGGCGCCGTTCCTGTTCGAGGGCACGCTGCTCGAGTTCAACCGCATGCAGCTCGTGCGCCTGATCGCCGCTATCGCGCTCGTCGTCTTCTTCGTCGTGGCAGCGCGCCGCGCCAAGGTCGTCCCGGGACGACTGCAGAGCCTCGCTGAGCTCGTCGTGACCTTCGTCAAGGTCAACATCGCCGAGGACATCATCGGCAAGGACAAGGGCGGCAAGTACGCGACCTTCCTCACGACGGTCTTCGCCTCGATCCTGTTCTTCAACCTCTCAGGGATCGTCCCCGGTCTCAACATCGCCGGGACCTCGCTCATCGGCCTGCCGGTCATGCTCGCGCTGTGGGTGTACGTCATGTACCTCGGCGCGGGCATCAAGCAGCACGGCCTCGGCGGCTTCCTCAAGGTGAGCCTCTTCCCGGCCAGCGTCCCGCCGTTCCTCTACGTGCTGCTCACGCCCGTCGAGATCCTCACGGTGTTCGTCCTGCGGCCCGCGACGCTCGCGCTGCGACTCATGGCCAACATGGTCGCGGGGCACCTCATGCTCGTGCTGTGCTTCGGCGCGACCCACTACTTCGTCCTCGAGGCCGTCCCGGCCATGAAGGCGTTCGGTGCGCTGACGCTCGTCGGCGGCATCGCGATCACCCTGTTCGAAGTCTTCGTCGCCGTGCTCCAGGCGTACATCTTCGTGGTCCTCGCGGCGGTGTACCTGAGCCTGTCGGTCGCCGAAGAGCACTGATCCCCCCCGGGTCCCGCCCCGGGGCCCACGACCCACAAGACTCTCGGCCGACCGGCCGGGGAACAACGGAAGGAACACCCGTGGCACTTGCGGACACCACCACGATCCTCGCGGCCGCCGACGCGGTCTCGGGCAACATCGCCACCGTCGGTTACGGCCTCGCGGTCCTCGGCCCGGGCATCGGCCTCGGCATCCTGATCGGCAAGACCCTCGAGGGCATCGCCCGCCAGCCCGAGGCCGCCGGCCAGCTGCGCACGACGATGTTCATCGGCATCGGCTTCGTCGAGGTCCTCGGCCTGCTCGGTCTGATCACCGGCTTCCTGTTCTCGTGAGCACCGCCGCGCACACCGCGGCGGTCCTGGCCGCGGCGGCGGGGGAGGAGCTCGAGGGCATCCAGCTGCTGCTCCCCGCCGCGTACGACATCATCTGGTCGATCGTCGTCCTGGCGATCATCGCGGTGCCGTTCTACAAGTTCGCCCTCCCGAAGCTCAACGCCGTGCTCGACGAGCGCGCCGAGCTCATCGAGGGCAACATCGCGAAGGCTCAGGCAGCCCAGGCCGAGGCCGACTCGGCACGCGAGGAGCTCAACGCCCAGCTCGCCGAGGCGCGCACCGAGGCGGCCCGCATCCGTGAGGAGGCGCGCGCCGAGGGAGGCGCGATCGTCGAGGAGCTGCGCGCGAAGGCCCAGGCCGACGCGGCCCGCATCCTCGAGAACGCCCAGCGCCAGATCGAGGCCGAGCGCACGCAGGCCGTCGTCTCGCTGCGCAGCGAGGTCGGCGAGCTCGCGACCGAGCTCGCCTCGCGCATCGTCGGCGAGTCCCTCGCCGACGCGGCCACGCAGTCCCGTGTGATCGACCGCTTCCTCGACGAGCTCGAGAGCTCGGCCACCGAGGTCGCGGCCGGGGCGAAGCAGGGGGACTGATGCGTCGCACGAGCCAGTCCTCCCTCGACGCCGTCGCCGCGACGTTCGAGCCCGTCCTGCGCGCCGCGGGCGCCGAGGCCGCGACCCTCGGCGAGCAGCTGTTCACGGTCGTCGACGCGCTCGACGCCTCGAGCTCGCTGCGCCGTGCGCTGAGCGACCCCGCGCGCGACGGCGAGGCGAAGGCGGCACTCGTGGCCCAGCTCCTCGGGGGCCGGGCCGACGAGCGCGTGGTCGACGTCGTCTCAGGGCTCGCTCGTGGCCGCTGGTCGAGCGAGGACGACCTCGCCGACGCGGTCGAGCGTGTCGCGGCCGACTCGGTGCTCGCGGGCGCCCAGAACGCGGGCGAGCTCGAGCGGGTCGAGGAGGAGCTGTTCCGGGTCGTGCGGCTGCTCGCGGGCGAGCGAGAGCTGCGCCGAGGACTGGCCGACCGGCAGGCGAGCCCCGAGGCCCGCGCGCAGCTTGCGCGCAGCGTCTTCGGTGCCTCCCTGCACCCTGCGACGGTGCAGCTCGTCGAGCGTGCCGCGTACGCGCCGCGCGGTCGGAGCATCGTGGCATCGCTCACCGAGCTTCTGCGGCTCGTCGCGGCGCGCCGCCACAAGCTTGTCGCCGCCGTCACCGCGGCCCAGCCGCTGTCCAAGGCGCAGCAGGCCCGGCTCGCCAACCTGCTGGAGGCCGCCTACGGGCGGTCGGTCCAGCTCAACATCAGCGTGGACCCCGGCGTCGTCGGCGGCCTGCGGATCGAGATCGGGTCCGACGTGGTGAACGCCACCGTCCTTGCCCGCCTCGAGGACGTCCGTCGCCGGCTGGCCGGCTAGCAGTACCGAGAGCTACAGGAGAAGAGCATTGTCTGAGCTGACGATCAAGCCCGAGGAGATCCGGGCCGCGCTGGACAGCTTTGTCGCGTCGTACGAGCCGTCGAAGGACGCGAGCGAGGAGGTCGGCCGGGTCACGCTCGCTGCCGACGGCATCGCGCGCGTCGAGGGCCTCCCCGGCGTCATGGCCAACGAGCTCGTGAAGTTCGAGGACGGCACGCTCGGCCTCGCCCTGAACCTCGACATCCGCGACATCGGCGTCGTCGTCCTCGGTGAGTTCACCGGGATCGAGGAGGGCCAGGAGGTCCGCCGCACGGGCGAGGTGCTCTCGGTCCCCGTGGGCGACGGGTACCTCGGTCGCGTCGTCGACCCGCTCGGCGCGCCGATCGACGGTCTCGGCGAGGTTGCGACCGAGGGTCGCCGCGCGCTCGAGCTCCAGGCCCCGGGCGTCATGGCCCGCAAGTCGGTGCACGAGCCGCTGCAGACCGGCATCAAGGCGATCGACTCGATGATCCCGATCGGGCGCGGCCAGCGCCAGCTCATCATCGGCGACCGTCAGACCGGCAAGACGGCGATCGCGGTCGACACGATCATCAACCAGAAGGCCAACTGGGAGTCCGGCGACCCGACGAAGCAGGTGCGCTGCATCTACGTCGCGATCGGTCAGAAGGGCTCGACGATCGCCTCGGTGCGCGCCGCGCTCGAGGAGGCCGGGGCGATGGAGTACACGACGATCGTCGCCGCGCCCGCCTCGGACCCTGCGGGCTTCAAGTACCTCGCGCCGTACACCGGCTCGGCGATCGGCCAGCACTGGATGTACGACGGCAAGCACGTCCTGATCATCTTCGACGACCTGTCGAAGCAGGCCGAGGCCTACCGCGCCGTCTCGCTCCTCCTGCGTCGCCCGCCGGGCCGCGAGGCTTACCCCGGTGACGTCTTCTA
>JAJUHG010000105.1 GCA_029267995.1 Micrococcales bacterium | reverse complement strand
GGGTTGTTGCCCGGACGCGGCGCCCCGGGGCGGGGTGCCGGACGCGGGCTCGGCGCCGTGGCCGCAGGCTCCTGCGGGGTCGGCTCAGCGGGCTTGGGGGCGGCCGGCTCGGGCTGCGGGGTCGGAGCCGGCTCGGGGGCCGTCTCGGCGGGCTTGGCAGCCGCCTTCTTCGCCGCGGGCTTGGCCGCCTTCTTGGCGGGGGCCTCCTCAGCAGGCTTCTCGACCGGCGCCGGGTAGATCTCGCGCAGCTTGCGCACGACCGGCGGCTCGATCGTCGAAGACGGCGAGCGGACGAACTCGCCCAGCTCGCTGAGCTTGCTCATGAGGGTCTTGCTCTCGAGTCCGAGCTCCTTGGCGAGCTCGTAGACGCGGACCTTGGCCACATCTCTCCTGTCTCGGTCCGCCCAGACAGGGTCGGACCGTCGTTATCGCTGTGTGCTCATCGCTGGTCGCTCATGGGTGAGTCGTCCATCGATCGGTAGTCATCGGGCAGCCATCGTGATGTTCTGCGCTTTCTGGTCGACGGTCGGGCTTCACCTCGGGCTCGTGCCCGGGGTGTCGTGACCTTCCAGGCCTGCGACGTGGTCTCGCACCGCACTGGTGTCCACCGGTCCTGCGGTCCGCAGGGCCCGTGCGAACGCCCTGCGACGCTCCGCCAGGTCGAGACACTGGAGATCGGGGTGCAACCAAGCACCCCTTCCCGGCAGGCGTCGCGCGAGGTCGACGACGGCGGTTCGACCCGCCGTGCCGTCGGCCAGCACCACGCGCACCAGGCGTGCAGCCAGATCCCTTCTCCTGCACCCCACTCACGTGCGTACCGGGCCGGAGCCCAGGTGCTCAGATGCTTGGTCGGGATGCCGGGATCGCGATCCGGCCTCGGACAGTCTAGCGCCCCGACCCACCGCGCGTTACTCCGCAGCAGGCGGGACGTCGTCGGCGGCCGTGTCCGGACGGATGTCGATCCGCCAGCCGGTGAGCTTGGCCGCGAGGCGGGCGTTCTGGCCCTCCTTGCCGATCGCGAGCGAGAGCTGGAAGTCGGGCACGATCACGCGCGCCTGCCGGGCCGCCTCGTCGACGATCTCGACCGAGACCACCTGGGCCGGGGACAACGCGTGCGCGACCATCGTCGCGGGGTCGTCGCTGTGGTCGACGATGTCGATCTTCTCCCCGCGCAGCTCGGCCATGACCGCGCGCACCCGCGCGCCCATCGGACCGATGCACGCACCCTTGGCGTTGACGCCCGGGACGGTCGAGCGGACCGCGACCTTCGTACGGTGGCCCGCCTCGCGCGCGAGCGCGGTGATCTCGACCGTGCCGTCGGCGATCTCGGGGACCTCGAGCGCGAAGAGCTTGCGCACGAGACCCGGGTGGGTCCGGCTGAGGGTGATCTGGGGGCCCTTGATGCCGCGTGCGACCTCGAGGACGTAGGCGCGCAGGCGCTCCCCGTGCGGGTAGTCCTCGGTGGGGACCTGCTCGTGCGCGGGCAGGACCGCCTCGACCCCGCCGACGTCGACGAGCACCGTACGCGGGTCGCGACCCTGCTGGATCGTCCCGCCGAGGACCTCCCCCTCCTTGTCCCGGAACATCCCGAGCACCTGGTCGTCCTCGGCGTCGCGCAGACGCTGGACGATCACCTGGCGCGCGGTCGCGGTCGCGACCCGGCCGAAGCCCTCGGGGGTGTGCTCGAACTCGACCGGGGCACCCGCCTCGGCGTCCTCCTCGCTCACCGCCCACACCGTGACCCGGCCCGTCTTGCGGTCGAGCTCGACACGCGCGCGCTGGTACGCGCCTGGCGTGCGGTGGTAGGCCGACAGCAACGCCTGCTCGATCGCCTCGACGAGCACGTCGAACTTGATGTCCCGCTCGCGCTCGAGCTGGTGCAGCACCGAGATGTCGATGTCCACGTCTCAACCCTCCCCGTCGGTCTCGTCGTCGAGCTCGTCGAGCCGCGAGAGCTCGACCTCGACCTTGGCCCGCGCGACGTCCGCGAGCGCGATCGTGCGTCCACCCTCGACCTCGACGCTCTCGTCGTCGGCCGCGACGACGCGCGCGGTGAGCTGCGAGCCGTCGGTCAGCACGAAGGCCACGAGCCGCCCCCGGGCGCGCGCGAAGTGGCGCGGCTCGGTGAGCGGCCGGTCGGTCCCGGGGCTCGAGACCTCGAGCACGTGCTCGCCCCGCACGACGTCGGACTCGTCGAGCGCAGCACCCACGGCGCGCGACACCTCGGCGAGCTGGTCGAGGTCGAGGCTCCCGGTCCGGTCGGCCTCGAGGTCGACCGTGACGCGCACGAGGGTGCGCTTGCCGGCGGGGTGCACCGTGACGTCCTCGAGGAACAGGCCGGCCGCTCGGACCGCGGGAGCGATCGCGTCCCTGACCCGCTCGGACTTCGTCGGCGAGGTCATGACCGCTCCGTTCTTTCCCCCGCGGCGCCGTCGACGTCCGCAGTGTTGATGTGCGTGCGCGACCCAGCCTAGCCAAAGCACGAGGGTGCGCCGTGCTCGTGGCAGGATCGCCGGGATGAGGATCGACCGCTCGCCCGGGACGCGCACCCGCAGGGCCGCCGTCGTGCTCGCGTGCCTGCTGCTCGCAGCGTGCGGCGTGCGCGTCGAGACACCGCCCCCGCCGCCGCCGACCCCTGGTCCCCTCGAGCAGGTCCGCCAGGCCGCCGCGGTCGCGTCCGCCTCGCTCGCCGAGGATGCCGGGCGGGCCGCGAGCGACACGCTCGACGAGCGGCGCTTCGCGGTCCTCGAGCGCATCCGTCTCGATGCCGAGGAGCACGTCGAGGTGCTCGGCGGGGTGTACTCGCTCGAGGAGGGGGGTCTCGTCGAGACCGGCGCCGAGGAGGACCCCGACGAGGTCGACGCGGCCGACGACGTCCCCGAGCCCGAGCCGGTCGACCCCGCAGACCTCGTGGTGCGCCTCGTCAACGAGGCGACCGCGGCGCGCGGCGCCGCCGACCGGGTCGACGACGGCGGCCTCGCGCGGCTGCTCACGGTCGTCGCGACCGCGCGGCTGCTCGCCGCGGACGCCCTCGCGCGCGACCTCGAGGTCGAACGGCCCGGCCTCGCGCGCGAGGTGCTCCCGACGACCCTGCCGCAGGGTGTCGCGACGCAGGACCTCGCACGGCTCGTGGTCGCCGAGGACCAGGCGGCCTTCGCCCTCGAGCTCGTCGCGGCACGGTCGCAGGACTCGGTGCGGCGGCGGGCGCGCGCGGCCGCGGAACGCCACCGGGCGACGTCCGACGCATGGGCGCGTCTCGCGGGACTCGCCGAGCCCGGGCTCGACCCGCGCGAGGTGAGCTATGCGCTCGGGGGTGCGCTCGAGACCGAGGAGTCGCGCGCCGACCTCGCCGCGCGCGTCGAGCACGCGCTCGTCGTGAGCTACGCCGCGCTCGTCGCGCTCGCCGAGCCAGGGTCACGCGCAGAGCTCGCGGCGCTGCACACCCTCGCTGCGGAGTCCGCGCGCCGCTGGGGCCTCGCGCCGGGGGCCCTGCCCGGCCTCGATGAGCAGGACGCGCTCACGGACGACCCGGACGCCCTCGGCACGCCCGACCCGAGCCCGCCGGACGACGCCCCCTCGGACGACTAGGCGGTCCAGGGCGGGGCTCAGCCCTCTGCGAGCAGCTCCTTGACGATCCCTGCGACCGTCTCGCCCGCATGCTCGACGATCACGTGGCGCGCCTCGCCGCCCGCGCGGTGACGAACCTCGACCGTGCCGTTCGCCAGTCCCTTGCCGACCACGACGAGGACCGGGACGCCCAGCAGCTCGGCGTCGGCGAACTTCACCCCGGGGGAGACCTTGGGGCGGTCGTCGTAGAGCACCTCGACGCCCCGGTGGTCGAGGTAGCGCGCGAGCTTCTCGGCCTCCTCGAACACCGCCGCGTCCTTGCCCGTCGCGACGATGTGCACGTGGGCCGGGGCGACGTGCGCGGGCCACACGAGGCCGTCGTCGTCGTGGTTCGCCTCCGCGAGGGCCGCGACGACGCGCGAGACGCCGATCCCGTAGGAGCCCATCGTGACCGTGACGGCCTTGCCGTCCTTGTCGAGCACCTTGAGACCGAGCGACTCGGCGTACTTGCGACCGAGCGCGAAGATGTGGCCGATCTCGATCCCCCGGGCGAGCTCGAGCGGGCCCGAGCCGTCCGGCGCGGGGTCACCCTCGCGCACCTCGGCGGCCTCGATCGTGCCGTCCGCGGTGAAGTCTCGGCCCGCGACGAGGTCGAAGACGTGCTTGCCCTCCTCGTTCGCGCCCGTGATCCAGCGCGTCCCGGGCACGACGCGCGGGTCGAGCAGGTAACGGATCCCGGTCGAGGAGCCGTCGGCAGCCTTCGGGGCGTTCGGTCCGAGCACGGCCGGCCCGATGTAGCCCTTGACGAGCTCGGGACGGCGTGCGAGGTCCTCGTCGGTCGCGACCTCGACCTCGGCGGGAGCCACCGCGGCCTCGAGCCGCTTCGGGTCGACCTCGCGGTCCCCGGGGAGTCCCACGACGAGCAGCTCGCGCTCCCCGTCCGGGTGGCGCAGCGCGACGACGACGTTCTTGAGCGTGTCGGCAGCCGTCCAGGGACGGTCCGGACGGGCGAACCGCTCGTTCGCGAGCGCGACGAGCGTCTCGATCGTCGGGGTGTCGGGCGTGTCCTCGACGTGCGCCGCGGGCGCGTCCTCGAACGGCACGGCCTCGGGCACGGGGGTCACGACCGCCTCGACGTTCGCGGTGTAGCCACCCGGCGAGCGCACGAAGGTGTCCTCGCCGATCGGCGTCGGGGTGAGGAACTCCTCCGAGCGCGACCCGCCCATCGCCCCCGAGGTCGCCGCGACGATCACGTACTCGAGCCCGAGCCGCGTGAAGATGCGCTCGTAGGCCTTGCGCTGCTGCTCGTAGGAGGCCGCGAGACCGTCGTCGTCGACGTCGAAGGAGTAGGCGTCCTTCATGACGAACTCGCGCCCGCGGATGAGGCCGGCACGGGGGCGTGCCTCGTCGCGGTACTTCGTCTGGATCTGGAAGAGCGTGAGCGGCAGGTCCTTGTAGGACGAGTACATGTCCTTGACGAGGAGGGTGAACATCTCCTCGTGCGTGGGCGCAAGCAGGTAGTCGTTCTCGCGACGGTCCTTGAGCCGGAAGATGTTCGGGCCGTACTCGGTCCACCGGTTCGTCGCCTCGTAGGGCTCGCGCGGCAGGAGCGCCGGGAAGTGCACCTCCTGGCCACCGATCGCCGCCATCTCCTCGCGCACGACGGCCTCGACCTTTGCCAGGACGCGCAGCCCGAGCGGGAGCCAGGTGTAGATGCCCGGTGCTGCGCGGCGGATGTAACCGGCCCGCACGAGGAGCTTGTGGGAGGCGACCTCCGCGTCGACGGGGTCTTCGCGCAGCGTGCGCAGGAACAGGGCGGACATGCGGAGCATGCGGGTCAGCCTAGTGGCCGCGGGTCGGTGGGCGTGCGCGCGCGTCCTCCACAGGCCCGGGTCGGTTCTGCCCTCGCGGGGCGCGGGCTCGGCAAGGATGTGGCGACGACGTGAGGGGCACGTCGCGCGGGAGGTGGCGATGACGAGCACGACACCGGCAGGGTGGTACCCGGACCCGGACGGGCTCGCGAGCCTGCGCTGGTGGGACGGGGCATGGTGGACGCTCTGGGAGTCCGACGGCGCGCGGCTGTGGCCCGGGACGACGACGCCCGCGAGACGCGCGACGGTCGACGACCTTCCTGCGCTCGCGTTCGTGCGCACGAGCTTCTTGCCCGAGGCGCGGCGTCGGGGGGTGCTCGACGGGCTCGCCCTGGCCGAGCTCACGCGACTCACCGACCAGCTCGCGGGCGAGGTCGGGGGGCCGCGGGCCGTCCCGCACGTCGTGCCCGCCCCGTCCGGACCGCCTCGTGCGGCCGCGCCGTGGCCGCCCGCCGTCGAGCACTCGCGACCGGTCCCGGCTGCACCGCCGCGACCCCCCGCTGCACCGCCCCCAGCCCCCGCTGCACCGTCCGCGCCCCCCGGTGCGCCGTCCACCCCTCCTGCCGCATCTTCCACGCCTCCGGCTGCCGTGCCGTACCCGGTCCCCTCTGCGCCCGCGGCCGCCCGCACGTCGCACGCGGGCGAACCGCGTCCGGTCCGGCGCGAGCCGGGCCGCATCGCCCGGTGGTGGGCGACGAGCCGCGTGCGTCTCGACACCGACCTCACGGTCCACGGGCTGACCTACCTCGGTGTCCTGCTGCTCTTCGTCGGTGTGTTCGGGCTCGTCGCGTTCGCCTTCGGGGACGTCGCGCCTGGGCTGCGCCCGGTCGCCGAGCTCGCGGTCGCCGCGGTCCCCTTCGCCGCCGCCTGGCTCCTCGCGCGCAGCGGGGCGCGGTTCGTCGCCCGGGCGATGGTCGCGGTCGGCGCGTTGATCCTGCCCGTCATGCTCGTCACCTCGACCGTCGACGGGGCCGCCCCTCCCCCGGACCTGCACGGGGCTGCGCTCCCGCTCGGGGCAGGACTCGCGTGCGCCGCGGTCGCGGGGGCCTACGTCCTGCGGGTGCGCACGAACCCGGGCTCGGTCCTCGGGGTCATGGTCGCCCCCGTCCTGTGGCTCGCTGCTGGCATGGCGGCCGTCGGGCTCGGGCGCCCCGTGCCGCACGGCGAGGACGTTGCGGTCCCGGGCTCCGCCCAGGTCGCGGTCATCGCCCTCGCGCTCCTCGCCACGACGTGGCTCGCGCACCGGGCCGTCGGCCCGAAGCCCGCGCCGGAGGCCGTCCGGCCCCGCGTCGGGGCACGGCTCGCCGACGGCGCGCTCGTGGCGGCCCCCGCAGGGGTCGTCGTGACCGCCCTGCTCGCGCTGCTCGCAGGCTCGGCCGAAGGGGCGCCCTTCGTGCCCGCCCTCGTCACGACGCTCGCGCTCGCGCTCGCGGTGACCCGCCTCCTGCCCGACCGCGCGGGCGACGTCCTCGCCCTCGCGTGGTTCCTCGTGCTCGTGCGTGTCGTGACCCTCGACACCGCGACGCCCGCGCTCACGGGGCACGTCGTGCTCGAGGGCACTGCGCTCGCGGCCCGCGGTCCCCTGCTCCTCGCGACGCTCCTCGCGGGAGCAGGCCTGCTCGAGCTCGCCGTCCGACGTGGGCGCACCTCGCCCGTGCACCTTGCGGCCGTCGGCTGGGCCCTTGCGGGCGTGCTGCTCCTCACGACGGCGTGGGTCGGGTGGTGGGGCGTCGCGGGAGCTCTCCTCGTCACGGTGTGGGCACCCGTGCGCCGTCGGGCACCGTCCGGGCTCCCGGGTGCGGCACTCGCTCTCGACGCGGTCGCGGTCCTCGCGCCGGTCGCGCTCGTGACGGGCGTGTGGACGCTCCTCGGTGGGTCGGCCGCGGGTCTTCTCGCGGGAGCCCTCGCGCTCGCGTCCGCACCGCTCGCCCGCGGGCTGCTGCGCCGCGGGCCGAGAGACCAGCTGTGGCGGGCGTGGTGGGGCGGGGCCCTCGTCGTGACCCTCCTCGCGGCCGTCGCGCTCTCGACCGAGCCCTCGACCGGCCTCGAGCGGTGGGTCGTGCCCGCGATGCTCGTGCTCGCCCTCGCGGCGCTCGCCGCCGGGCCGCTGTCGCCGGCCTCGACCGTCGTCGCCGCGACACCCGTCATGTGGTGGCTGTGGGCCGCCGTCGTCGCAGCGGCCGCGTGGGCACCCGCCGCGGTTGCACTCGGCTACGCAACGCTCGGCCTCGGGGCCGTGCTCGTCGCCCACCTCGGTCGACCCGACCGCACCCGCCTCGCGGGAGCCCTCGCGGGGCACGCGACGGGCGCGCTCGCGCTCCTGACGACGTCCGGGCGAACGACGCTCGCCGTCGTGCTCGGCGCGGGCACCCTC
>JAJUHG010000104.1 GCA_029267995.1 Micrococcales bacterium | reverse complement strand
GCTCTCGGGGCGCTCACCGGCTCGGTCGAGGTGCTCGGTGGCCCCCACGCCGCGACCGAGCTCGCGCGCGAGCCGGTCGACGTCGTCCTCAACGGGGTCGACGGCGCCGTCGGGCTCGGTCCGACCCTCGCGGCGCTCGAGGCGGGCTCGACGCTCGCGCTCGCGAACAAGGAGTCCCTCGTCGCGGGCGGGACGCTCGTCAAGGCCGCGGTCCAGCGACCCGACCAGCTCGTGCCGGTCGACTCCGAGCACTCGGCGATCGCGCAGGCGATGCGCTCGGGGTCGGCGAGCGAGGTGCGCCGCATCATCCTCACGGCCTCGGGCGGCCCGTTCCGCGGTCGCAGCCGCGCCGAGCTCGAGGACGTCACCCTCGAGCAGGCCCTTGCCCACCCGACGTGGTCGATGGGCCCGGTCGTGACGATCAACTCCGCGACCCTGATGAACAAGGGTCTTGAGCTCATCGAGGCCTCGCTCCTGTTCGACCTGCCGGGGGACCGCGTCACGGTCGTCGTCCACCCGCAGTCGATCATCCACTCGATGGTCGAGTTCGTGGACGGGTCGACGATCGCCCAGGCCTCCCCGCCCGACATGCGCCTGCCGATCGCGCTCGGCCTGTCCTGGCCCGAGCGCGTGCCCGACGTCGCGCCCGCGTGCGACTGGACCCAGGCGGCGACGTGGACCTTCGAGCCCGTCGACGACGACGCGTTCCCCGCGCTGCGGCTCGCGCGTGAGGCCCTCACGGCCTCGGCGACCCACCCCGCGGTCTACAACGCCGCGAACGAGGAGGCCGTCGAGGCGTTCCGGGACGGGCGGATCGGCTTCCTCGAGATCGTCGAGGTGGTCGAGGCGGTGCTCGGGGCGCACGAGGGGGTGCCCGCCGAGCGGCTCACGCTCGCCGACGTCGAGGCCGCCCAGGAATGGGCACGCGCGAGGGCGCGAGAGGTGCTGCGCTCGGCTCGGTGACCCTCAGCCGCCCGTGAGCGTCGTGAGCGCTCGGGCGAGCACCGAGCCCCGGCCCGTGAGACGCTCCTCGGCGTCCGCCGCGACCGCGAGGCGTAGCCCCGCGTTGATGCCGAGCCAGCGCAGCGGCTCGGGCTCCCAGCGCGGCGAGCGGTGCCCGACCCACGGCAGGTGCACGAGCTCGGAGTCGGTGCCCGTGAGGAGGTCCGCGAGCGTGCGGCCCGCGAGGTTGGTCGTCGCGAGCCCGTCGCCGACGTAGCCGCCCGCCCACGCGAGACCGTCGGCATCGAGGCCGACCGAGGCGTGCCAGTCGCGCGCGATGCCGAGCGGACCGCCCCACGCGTGGGTGAACCGCACGCCCTCGAGAACGGGGAACATCCCGAGGAGCGTCGCGCGCAGCGCCGAGAACACGCGGGGCGAGCGGTCGAAGGTCGCCTCGACCCGGGAGGCGAAGTGGTAGGGCGCACCGCGGCCGCCGAAGGCGAGGCGGTCGTCCGCGGTGCGCTGCCCGTAGATGATGAGGTGCCGGTGGTCGGTGAAGGTCTCGCCCCGCGCGAGGCCGATCTGCTCGAGCACGGGCGCGGGCAGCGGCTCGGTCGCGACCATGAGCGAGTAGACAGGGGCGAGGGCACGGCGTGCGCCGGGCAGCCGGGCGGTCCACGCCTCGGTCGCACGCACGACGTGCCGGGCTCGTACCGTGAACCTCTGCGGTGCGCCGGCGGCCCCGACCTCGACCTCGACGCGCCGCGGGGCGAGGGCGACCACGCGCGAGCGCTCGGCGATCCGCACGCCGCGCTCCTCGACGACGCGCGCGAGGCCGCGCACGAGCCGGCCCGGGTGCAGGCGAGCGCAGTGCGGGGTGAACGTGGCCCCGAGAACGTGCGTCGCCTCGGTCCGTTCGCGCGCCTGCGTCGCCGAGAGGAGCTCGACCTCGTCGCCCCACGCGAGGGCTGCGGCGGCCTCGGTGCGGGCCCGCGCGAGCTGGGGGGCCGAGCGGGCGAGCGTGAGGGTCCCGCCGAGGCGGAAGTCGCAGTCGATCCCCTCGCGCGCGGCGACCTCGCCGACCGCGCGCACCGTGGCCCGCATCGCAGCCCGCATCGCCCGGGCTGCGGGTGCGCCGTGCTCGGCGGCGATCGTCTCGGCCGAGGTCGGCAGGAGCGCCGAGCACCACCCGCCGTTGCGCCCCGAGGCACCGAAGCCCGCGACGTGCGCCTCGAGGACGAGCACGCTCAGCCCGGGGTCGCGCTCCGTGAGGTAGTACGCGGTCCACAGGCCCGTGAGGCCTGCGCCGACGACGACGACGTCGACCTCGGTGTCCGCCTCGAGGCTCGGGCGCGGGGCGAGGGTGTCGCCGTCGGCGAAGACCTGGTCGAGCCAGAGCGAGCGGGAGCGGACGAAGCTCGCCTCGTCGCCTAGAGCTGGTCCCATGCCTCGGTCAGCACGCCGCGCAGGATCTGCTCGATCTCGTCGAACTCCGCAGGGCCGCACGTCAGGGGAGGGGCGAGCTGGACGACGGGGTCCCCGCGGTCGTCCGCGCGGCAGTACAGCCCCGCCTCGTAGAGCGCGTGCGAGAGGAAGCCGCGCAGCAGCCGGTCGGACTCGGCCTCGTCGAAGGTCTCGCGCGTGGCCTTGTCCTTGACGAGCTCGATCCCGTAGAAGTAGCCCTCCCCGCGCACGTCTCCGACGATCGGCAGGTCGAGCAGCTTCTCGAGCGTCTGGCGGAACACCGGGGCGTTCTCGCGCACGCGGTCGTTGAGCTTCTCGGCCTCGAAGATGTCGAGGTTGGCCATCGCGACCGCGGCCGAGACGGGGTGACCGCCGAAGGTGTACCCGTGGTAGAAGGCTGTGCCGGGCTTGCGGAAGGGCTCGAAGAGCCGGTCCGAGGCGATCATCGCCCCGATCGGGGAGTAGCCCGAGGTCATGCCCTTCGCACACGTGATCATGTCGGGCACGTAGCCGAAGTCGTTGCACGCGAACATGTCGCCGATGCGCCCGAAGGCGCAGATGACCTCGTCCGAGACGAGCAGGACGTCGTAGGCGTCGCAGATCTCGCGCACGCGCTCGAAGTACCCGGGTGGTGGCGGGAAGCACCCGCCGGAGTTCTGCACGGGCTCGAGGAACACTGCGGCGACCGTGTCGGGCCCTTCGAAGACGATCGCCTCCTCGATGCGGTCCGCGGCCCAGCGGCCGAAGGCCTTCGGGTCGTCGCGCAGGTCCTCGGGCGCGCGGTAGATGTTCGTGTTCGGGACCTTGTGCGCGCCCGGCACGAGCGGCTCGAACGGGGCCTTCATGCCCGGCAGGCCCGTGATCGACAGCGCGCCCTGCGGGGTGCCGTGGTAGGCGACGGCGCGCGAGATGACCTTGTGCTTCGTGGGCTTGCCGACGAGCTTCCAGTACTGCTTCGCGAGCTTCCACGCGGTCTCGACGGCCTCGCCGCCCCCCGTCGTGAAGAACACCCGGTTGAGGTCGCCCGGCGCGTGGTGCGCGAGCCGTTCGGCGAGGTCGATCGCCTGGGGGTGCGCGTAGGACCACAGGGGGAAGAACGCGAGCTCTTCCGCCTGGCGGCGCGCCGTCTCGGCGAGCTCGGTGCGGCCGTGGCCGACCTGCACGACGAAGAGCCCCGAGAGCCCGTCGATGAGCTTGCGTCCCTCGGAGTCCCACACGTGGTGGCCCTCGCCCCGCACGATCGTGGGGACGGGTCCGGTGTCCCACGTGTGGTGCACGGTCATGTGGCCCCACAGGTGGTCGCGCGCGGCCTGCGTCCGGTCGGTGCCGGCGGGAGTGCGGTCGGTCATCGGGTTCCCCAGTTGTAGAGCTGCTTGCGGAGCTTGAGGTAGACGAAGGTCTCGGTGCGGCGCACCCCCGGCATCGTGCGGATCGTGTCGCTCAGCACGTGCAGGAGATGCTCGTCGTCCTCGCACACGACCTCGACGAGCACGTCGAAGGACCCTGCCGTGATGACGACGTAGTCGACCTCGGGGATGTCGGCGAGGCGGTCGGCGAGCGCCTCGAGGTCGCCGTCGGCCTGGATGCCGATCATGGCCTGGCGGGAGAAGCCGACCTGGACCGGGTCGGTCACGGCGACGATCTGCACGACGCCGGACTCGACGAGCCGCTGGACGCGCTGACGCACCGCAGCCTCGGACAGCCCGACGGCTCGGCCGATCGTCGAGTAGGGGCGGCGGCCGTCCTCCTGGAGCTGCTCGATGATCTTCTTGCTCGTCGCGTCCAAGGTGGGGTGCGCGGCGTCGCGCGATCTCTTGCTCACCGGGTGATCGTCTCGCTCCGGAACCGACTTTGCAAGGGAATCCGTGTCTGAGCGTACGTTTCGACGCCGATTTCGTGATCTGGGCTCCAAACGCTGACGATCTCGTGGGTTCGGCGTTACGCTGGCCAGACCCGCAGCGTCGCGGGTCGTCACCGTCCTGCAAGGAGTGTTCCGTGACCATCCAGTCCGTGGAGCCCCAGGTGCTCAAGAACTTCGTCGACGGCCGCTACGTCGAGGCACGCAGCGCGGAACGCGCCGAGATCTTCGACCCCACGACGGGCGAGGCCTACGCGAGGGCCGCCGTCTCGAGCGCCGAGGACGTCGACCTCGCGGTGCAGGCCGCCGCGCGGGCCTTCGAGACGTGGCGCGACACGACCCCCGCCGAGCGCCAGCTCGCCCTGCTGCGCATCGCCGACGCGATCGACGCGCACGCCGAGGAGATCGTCGCGATCGAGGTCAAGGACACGGGCAAGCCGATCGCCGCGACCCGCTCGGAGGAGCTGCCGCCGAGCGCGGACCACTTCCGCTTCTTCGCGGGCGCCGCGCGCATCCTCGCGGGCACCTCGGCGGGGGAGTACATGGCCGACCACACGTCCTACGTGCGGCGCGAGCCGGTCGGGGTGATCGGGCAGGTCACGCCGTGGAACTACCCGCTCATGATGGCGGTGTGGAAGGTCGCGCCTGCGCTCGCGGCGGGCAACACGGTCGTCCTCAAGCCGTCCGACACGACCCCGGCCTCGACGCTCAAGCTCGCCGAGATCTGCGCCGAGTTCCTCCCGCCGGGGGTCTTCAACGTCGTCACGGGCGACCGCGGCACGGGGCGAGCCCTCGTCGAGCACCCGCGCCCCGACATGGTCTCGATCACGGGCTCGGTGCGGGCGGGCATGGAGGTCGCAGGAGCCGCGGCCCGGGACCTCAAGCGCGTGCACCTCGAGCTCGGGGGCAAGGCGCCCGTCGTCGTCTTCGAGGACGCCGACCTCGCTGCGGCCGCCGAGGCGATCGCGGTCGCGGGGACGTTCAACGCGGGCCAGGACTGCACGGCGGCCACGCGCGTGCTCGTCCACGAGTCCGTCCACGACGACTTCGTCGCGGCGCTCGCCGAGCAGGCCAAGGCGCAGCGCACAGGGATGCCCGACGAGGACGACGTCGCGTTCGGCCCGCTCAACAACGCGAACCAGCTTGAGCGGGTCACGGGCTTCCTCGAGCGGCTGCCGGGGCACGCGGACGTCGTCGTCGGCGGCAACCGCGTCGGGGACCGGGGCTACTTCCTCGAGGCGACCGTGGTCGACGGGCTGCGCCAGGACGACGAGGCGATCCAGACCGAGATCTTCGGCCCGGTGATCACCGTCCAGACCTTCGCCGAGGAGGCCGAGGCCGTCGCGAAGGCCAACGACGTCCAGTACGGCCTGTCGAGCTCGGTGTGGACCAAGGACCACGGCCGGGCGATGCGCATGTCGCGGCGCCTGGACTTCGGGGTCGTGTGGATCAACACGCACATCCCGTTCGTCTCGGAGATGCCGCACGGCGGCTTCAAGCACTCGGGGTACGGCAAGGACCTGTCGATGTACGGCCTCGAGGACTACACGCGCATCAAGCACGTCATGAGCTACATCGGCGAGTAGGGCCCCCGCCAGACGAAATGAGTCGGGCATGTTGCTGACAGGGCACGAATTCGTTGCGATGTGCGACGGATTCCACGGATTTCCTTGCGTCTGCCGAGGCACACTGTCACCATCAATCCACCCAGCAGCCAGCGACCAGCGTCGGTCGCGAGACAGGAGGGCACGATGAGCGCACGTCGAGGCCGAGAGCTTCCCGAGGACCCCCTGACGCGCGAGCTCGTGCAGCAGGCGCGTGCCGCGGCCGTCTCGCGGCGCAGCGTGCTCGCGGGTGCGGCAGGGGCCGCAGGCCTCGGCGCCCTCCTCGCGGCGTGCGGCACGGGCGGAACGGGCGGCGGGGCCACGACGGGCACCGGCATCACCCCGGGGACCGACGTGTCGGACACCGAGAAGCTCGTCCGCTGGGCGAACTGGACCTTCTACCTCGACTACGACGACGACACGCGCTCGCGCCCGACCCTCGAGGCCTTCACCGAGAAGACCGGGATCGAGGCCCAGTACGTCGAGGACATCGAGGACAACGACACGTTCTACGGCAAGGTGCAGAGCCAGCTCGCGCAGGGGCAGGACATCGGCTTCGACATCGTGACCCTGACCGACTGGATGACCGCCCGGCTCATCCGCCAGGGCTACGTCCAAGAGCTCGACCACGGCAACATCCCGAACCTCGACAACCTCGTCGAAGGGCTGCGCAACGTCGACTTCGACCCGGGCCGCAAGAAGTCGGTCACGTGGCAGTCGGGCTACGCGCTCATCGCGTGGAACACCGAGCTCGTCCCCGAGGGGCTCGACGCCGTGTCGGACCTGTGGAAGCCCGAGTACAAGGGTCGCGTCGAGGTGCTCTCCGAGATGCGCGACACGATCGGGCTCATCATGCTCGAGCAGGGTGTCGACATCTCGGGCGACTGGGGCGACGACGAGTTCTACGCGGCCCTCGAGGTGGTCGAGGAGCAGATCGCGAGCGGGCAGATCCGCCAGGTGCGCGGCAACTCCTACACCGAGGACCTCATCTCGGGCGACGCGATCGCCGTCATGGCGTGGTCGGGCGACATCGTCGCCCTCAACTTCGAGGCCGACGACAAGTTCGCCTACAAGATCGTCGACTCGGGGGTGACGCTGTGGTCGGACAACCTCATGGTGCCGATCGGGGCGACGCACAAGGAGAATGCCGAGCTGCTCATCGACCACTACTACGAGCCCGAGGTCGCCGCCGAGGTCGCCGCGTGGGTCAACTTCATCACGCCCGTCGAGGGCGCCCGCGAGGCGATGGAGGCGATCGACCCCGAGCTGATGGACAACGAGCTCATCTTCCCGGACTCCGACACGCTCGCCAAGGCGCACGTCTTCCGCTCCCTCAGCCCTGAGGAAGAGGAGAAGTACAACGGCGACTTCCTGTCGGTCATCGGCGCATGAGCGGCGACGGCGCCGTGCTGCACCACGACGACGCCGGTGCAGACCTCGTCCTCGAGCACGTCACGAAGCGGTTCACGACCTTCACGGCGGTCGACGACCTCTCGCTCGCCGTCCCGCAGGGCTCGTTCTTCGCCCTCCTGGGCCCCTCGGGCTGCGGCAAGACGACGACCCTGCGCATGGTCGCGGGGCTCGAGACGCCGACCTCGGGGTCGATCTTCATCGACGGCAAGGACGTCACCGACGCCAAGCCGTACAACCGCCCGGTCAACACGGTGTTCCAGAGCTACGCGCTCTTCCCGCACCTGAGCGTCGTCGAGAACGTCGCGTTCGGGCTGCGTCGCAAGAAGGTGCCCGGTGCGCGCGAGAAGGCCCTGCAGTTCCTCGAGCTCGTCGAGCTCGCGCACCTCGCCGAACGCCGGCCCGCGCAGCTCTCGGGCGGCCAGCAGCAGCGCGTCGCGCTGGCCCGCGCGCTCGTCAACAACCCCTCGGTCCTCCTGCTCGACGAGCCCCTCGGGGCGCTCGACCTCAAGCTCCGCCGCCAGATGCAGGTCGAGCTCAAGCGGATCCAGCTCGAGGTCGG
>JAJUHG010000103.1 GCA_029267995.1 Micrococcales bacterium | reverse complement strand
GAAGGGCATCCCCGGCGCGGGGCTCGTGCACACGATCCGCTCCGAGCACGGCCACGACGGCTTCCTCATCGAGCACGAGCAGCTCGGCCCCGTGGTCGCCGACTTCCTCGCCGCGCGCGTGAGCTGAGCCCACCGCCGCGCCCGGCACGGCAGGATGGGCCCATGAGCGACGCAGAGCTGGCCCGAGTCTCCCAGGTCGTCCGTGAGCAGTGGGACACGCTGCGCGCGTGGCTCGCCGACATCGACGTGCACGACACGCGCCCGAGCGTGCTCGAGGGCTGGACGGTCGCCGAGCTCGTCGCGCACCTCGCGCGCTGCCACCGGGTGATCCCCGGGGCGGTCGACGCCCCCGAGGGCACCCAGCCGCAGTCGCTCGCGGAGTACCTGAGCGGCTACGCGGCCGACGCGGGCGCCGTCGCGCAAGGCACGCGCGAGCAGGCCGTCGAGATCGCCGCGGACCCGCTCGCCGCGATCGACATCGCGGCCCGCCGGGCGTGGGAGGCCCTCGAGGACTTCGGCGAGCACGACCACGTCGTCCTCGCCAAGCGCGGGCCGATCATGCTCTCGGACCTCGTGGTGACCCGCGCGGTCGAGTTCGTCGTGCACGCCGACGACCTCGCCAGCTCGCTCGGCGCGCCCAAGCCGCCCGTCACGCGTGCTGCCCTCGAGCTCGTCGCGCAGGCCTTCCTCGACATCGTCGTGACCCGCGGCGGGTGGAGCCTCGAGGTGGTCGACCCGCTGTTGTGGGTCCGGCTCGCGGCGGGCCGTCGACCCTACGACGTCGACGAGCTCGCGGCGGCGCTGCGCGCGACGCACACCGCCGACTCGGTGCCCGACCTGGGGACGATGCTCCCGCTCGTCTGACACCCGGCCTACGCTCGGGCCACGATGAGGCTCACCTGGACCGCCGAGCTCGAGCGCGCGCACGCGCTCCTGCGTTCGGGCCAGCACCTGTTCCTCACGGGCAGGGCCGGGACCGGCAAGTCGACCCTCGTGCGGCACTTCCTCGCGACGACGGACCGCAACGTCGTGGTCGCGGCCCCGACGGGCATCGCCGCGCTCAACGTCGACGGGTTCACGATCCACCGCCTGTTCGGCTTCACCGCCACGACGACGCTCGACACGGTGCGCGGGCCCGACTACTTCCCCGGCCGGTTCGCGCGCACGCTGCGCGCGCTCGAGACGCTCGTGATCGACGAAGCGTCGATGGTCCGCGCGGACGTGCTCGACATGGTCGCGACGGCGCTCGAACGCTTCGGGCCGCGCCCGGGCACCCCCTTCGGCGGGGTCCAGCTCGTGCTGGTCGGCGACCTGTTCCAGCTCCCGCCGGTCGTGGTGGGCGCGGAGGCCGAGCATCTCGCGACGCGCTACGAGACTCCCTTCTTCTTCTCCGCCGAGGCCTTCGACCGCGAGCGCTTCCCTACGGTCGCGCTCACGACGGTCTTCCGCCAGCAGGGCGACGAGCGGCTCACCTCGATCCTCAACGCGGTGCGCGAGGGGGTGCTCGTCGAGCAGGCGCGCGCGGACCTCAACGCACGCACCGACCCCGACTTCGAGCCGCCCGACGGCGAGCTGTGGCTCACCCTGGCCCCGACCAACCGGCTCGTCGCGGCCCGCAACCGGGCACGCCTCGCGCGGCTGCCCGGGGACGAGGTGCGGGCCCTGGCCCGCCGCACGGGCGACCTGTCGACCTTCGAGGCACCTGTACCCGACGAGCTGACGTTCAAGGTGGGCGCGCAGGTCATGATGGTCGCGAACGACCCGGGCGACCGGTGGGTCAACGGCTCGCTCGGACGGGTCGCGTGGGTGCACGAGGAGGACGGCGAGGCCGTCGCGGGCGTCGAGCTCGCGGACGGGCGCCTCGAGACGGTCCACCCGTTCACGTGGGACGCGACGCGCCCCGTGGTCGAGGGCGGTGCGCTGCGCCGCGAGGTGGTCGGGACCTTCACCCAGCTGCCGTTCACGCTCGCGTGGGCCGTGACGATCCACAAGGCGCAGGGCCAGACGCTCGACCGCCTCGTGGTCGACCTCACGGGCGGGGTGTTCGACCCGGGCCAGCTCTACGTCGCGCTGAGCCGGGCGACCTCGCTCGAGGGTCTTGTGCTGACGCGGCCCGTCGAGCCGCGGCACCTGCGCACCGACCGGCGCGTGCTGCGCTTCCTGCGCGCCGCGACGACGTCCGGCCCCGCCCGGCACTGCGCGGTCGGGGTGCTCACGGTCGGGCAGGAGGGTCGCGGGTCCCGCCCACGCCCGGTCGAGATCGCTGTCGCCTTCGAGGACGGCTCGGCGGTCAGCACCCTCGTCAACCCGCACCGTGACCTCGGCTCGGCGCGCGCGGACCTCGGGATCTCGGTGGACGACGTCCTCCTCGCCCCCTCGCTGCTCGAGGCGTGGGCGGTGCTCGGGCCGCTGCTCGACGGGTGCACGCCCGTGGGGGTCGGCACGGACCTTGCGCTCGGGGTGATCGACCACGAGCTCAAGCGGCTCGGTCACGTCGAGCCGCTCCCGCTCGGTGTCGACCTGCCCGGGGCAGCCCTGCTCCCCGCTGAACGGGCGGGACTCGCCGCGCCGAGCGCGCTCGCGCGGGCCCGCACGGCGCTCGCGGTGCACTCGCGCCTCGGGTCCGACGACGACGGCGCGGGCACCTTCCGCGCACCGGTCGCGGGCGCCTCGGGATACCTGCTCACGCGGGACCCGGACGCGAGCCCGCCGACGACGGCGCTCACGCCCACCTTGGCCGCGCTGCTCACGGCGAGCCGGGCCATGAGCGAGGTCGTGCTCGACGGCGTGCCCGCTCCCGAGGTGCGTGCCCGGTACGCACGCTGGGAGGACGAGGCGCCGTCGTCGGCGAGCAAGACGCCCGAGGGTGGGGCGCCGTCGGCTGCGGGCGAGGACGGGGTGCGAGGCACGGCACCGCTCGACGACCCCGTGCTGCGCGAGGTCGTCACGTCTCGGCTCGCTGCCGCGGTCGAGCGCTCCGCGGGGCTCCCGGCGCGCCTGCTGGACCGGGTGCGCGAGCTCGAGGAGCTGCTCGACACGTCGATCCTCGGACCGGGCTTCGAGCCGAGCGGCGCGAGCGCTCACGAGGTGCTCTCCCCGGGTGCGCGGGTGTGCTTCACGGGGACCGTCCACGAGCCCGGGGGTCGCGCGGTCGGCAAGGACGAGCTCGAGCGGCTCGTGACCTCGCTCGGGCTGCGCTGGGCGCCCACGGTCTCGAAGACGCGCTGCGACGTCCTCGTGGTCGCCGAGCCCGGCACGCAGTCCGGGAAGGCGCGCAAGGCCAAGGAGTACGGCAAGCCCGTGATCTCGGCCGCGGAGTTCTACACGTGGGTCGAGGCGCACTAGCGTCCGCGCTGCGCACTCACGCTTCGGCGTACTGCGCTTGGCGCTGCGCCTTGCGTTCCTCGAGCTCGGCGATGAAGCGGTCGGCGTGCTCGACGAGCACGCGGATGCGTCCCTCGTCGCGGTGCACCCACGTCCACTCGCGCTGCAGGGTGTGCCGGTCCTCGACCACGAAGAGCACGCGCTCGGTGTGCAGCACGTGCATCTGCCACTGGAGCTGGTCGGAGTAGGTGCGCACGGCGCGCTCGAGCGGCTGGGTCGCGGTCTTGAACTCTGCGATCCCCTCGGGGCCGACGGCGTCCGGGGTCGCCATGTGCCGGTTGTCCTCGCCCACGCACAGAGCCTCGTTGTGCTCGATCCCGAACTCGGCCGCGACCCACGCGGCGATGTGCGGCTCGCGCTCGCGCCCGTGGGCGTACACGGCGTAGTCGGGCCCGCGCAGGCCGTAGAGCTTCTGGGCGAGGAGCGTGCGGCGCTGCGCGCTCGGGGCGCCGTTCTTGCGCACGATCTTCGCGCAGTCGGTCGCGGTCACGCCGCGCCGCCGGGCAAGGTGCCACAGCTCGGGCTCGGCGGAGGTGACGCGTCGTCCCTCGTACAGCAGATGACGGACCACCGGCGCTGACACCGTGCTGCTCACCCCTACCGACCTCGACTGCCGCAGGCCAGTGAACCTCACGGGCAGCGCGCGCCGACCGTGCCACGCCGTCCTCGGCGCACATCACACCGCCCGCCCCCGGCCGAGGGGGTGGCCGGGGGCGGGCGTCGGTCAGGCGGCGTGCAGGTGGCGCGCGTCGGTCACGCTGCGGAACAGCTCGAGGTGGTCGCGCACCATGCGTCGCTGGGAGAAGCGGTCGACGACGACGGCGCGGCACGCCCCGCGGTCGAGCTCCTCGACGCGCCCGAGCGCCTCGACGAGGTCATCAGCGTCGTCGCGGACGAAGCCCGTGACGCCGTCGTCGACGATCTCGGGGACCGAGCCGAAGTGGGTCGCGAGCACGGGGGTCCCGCACGCGAGCGACTCGATCATGACCATGCCGAACGGCTCGTGCCACTGGATCGGGTTGAGCAGGCAGCTCGCCTCGCCGAGCAGCTCGACCTTGGTCGCGTGGTCGACCTCGCCGAGGTAGACGACGTCCTCGCCGAGCCGAGGCTTGACGTGCTCGAGGAAGAACTCGCGCTCGGCGGGCTCGGCCATCTTGGCGGCGATCTTGAGCGGCACCCCGGCGGCACGGGCGAGGTCGATCGCGGTGTGGACGCCCTTGTCGGGGTTCATGCGCCCGAGGAACAGGGCGAATCCGCCCTCGCCCGAACCGACGGGGAACTGCTCGAGGTCGACGCCGTGGTGGATGACGCGGGCGACCTCGGTGTCCTGCGCGGTCGAGGCCTGGTGGTGGGAGATCGCGATGACGGGGGTGCTCGGGGCCATGGCCCGGTAGACGTCACCGAGCTCGCTCTGGAACGGCCCGTGGTTGGTCGTGACGACCGGCACACCGAGCTCGCGTGCGTAGAAGGGGCCCACGAGGGTGTGGTCGTGCACGACGTCGGCGCCCCACTCGAGCGCCCGCTCGTAGGCGTGGACGACGTGCCGCAGCTCGGTCGCGCTCGCGGCGGTCGCGGTCCCGACGGCCCGGGGGTAGACCCACTCGGTGGGCACGGGGCACGTCGAGTCCCCCGTCGCGAACAGCAGGACCTCGTGCCCCGCGTCGACGAGACCGCGGGCGAGGGTGTCGATGACGTTCTCGGTGCCGCCGTAGGCCTGCGGCGGGACCGCGACCCAGGGCGGGGAGATGATGGCAATCTTCATGTGGTGGCTCCTCGACGAGATCAAAGACGTCGGCGAGTCCGCCGCAGCGCGCGGCGGCGCCTCTTCATCCCTAACAAATCGCGTTAGCACTCGCAAGCCTCGAGTGCCAGACCTGGGACGATTCGCCCACGCGAGAGCCGCTCAGTCTCCCGGCAGCGGGCTCGAAGCCCCGGTGGACGGCGCGCGCAGGCCATACGGTGGATCCATGCTCGCCGCCGCCGTCACGCGCTTCGCCCCCGACGACCCCCTCGCAGGCCTCGCGGTCGGCGAAGTGCCCGACGCGGCCCCGCCCGCCGTGCATCCCGACTGGGCCGTCGTCGACGTGCGCGCCGCGGCCCTCAACCAGCACGACCTGTGGTCGCTGCGCGGCGTCGGGCTGCGCGAGGAGCAGCTGCCCATGGTGCTCGGCTGCGACGCGGCGGGAGTCGTCGACGGGCGTGAGGTGATCGTGCACGCCGTCGTCGGCGCCCTGCCCACGAAGGGCACGCCCGAGGGGACCGAGCCGCGCTCGCTGCTGTCCGAGCGCTACCCCGGGACCCTCGCCGAGCGCGTCGCAGTCCCGCGCGAGAACCTCGTCGACAAGCCCTCGTGGCTCACGTGGCAGCAGGCCGCGTGCCTGCCGACCGCATGGCTCACGGCCCACCGGGCGATCTTCCGCACGGGCGGGGCAGAGCCGGGCGACACGCTCCTTGTCCAGGGCGCGGGAGGGGGCGTCGCGACCGCGGCGATCGTCCTCGGGGCGGCCGCAGGCCTCGAGGTGCACGTCACGAGCCGGTCCGCCGAGCGCCGCGAGCGCGCCCTCGAGCTCGGTGCGGCCGCGGCCCACGAGCCGGGCGCCCGCCTGCCGCGGCGCGCCGACCTCGTGCTCGAGTCGGTCGGCAGGGCCACGTGGTCGCACTCGGTCGCCTCGGTGCGCGCGGGCGGGACGATCGTCGTGGTCGGCGCGACCACGGGCGACCCCGATCAGCTGGGCATCCAGCGGGTGTTCTTCCACGAGCTGCGCGTGCTCGGCGCGACCATGGGCACGACCGAGGACCTGCGCGCGCTGCTCGCCCTCCTCGAGCGCAGCGGCGCACGCCCCGTGATCGACTCGACCTTCCCGCTCACCGAGGCGCGCGCCGCCTTCGAGCGACTCGCGCGCGGCGAGCAGTTCGGCAAGATCGTCCTGACCGTCTGAGGAGGGAGCACACGATGGCGGGCTCGACGCACGCGTGGCGCGCCGACGTGCTCGGACCCGACTTCCAGCAGCTCACGCTCCCCCTCGCCGACGACGACGAGGGCGAGGTCGTCGCGACCCTCGTGCGCCACCACCCGCCCGAGCGGGACGGGCTGCGCCCCGCGCGTGCGGTGCTGTACGTGCACGGGTGGTCGGACTACTTCTTCCAGCGGCACCTCGCCCAGTACTGGACCTCGCTCGGAGCCGCGTTCTACGCGCTCGACCTGCGCAAGTACGGCCGCTCGCTGCGCGAGCACCAGACCCCCGGCTACGTCACGGACCTCGCGACCTACGACGAGGAGATCGGCGCCGCGCTCGAGGTGATCGCGAACGAGGTCGGCGCCGCCGCGAACGTGCTGCTCATGGCCCACTCGACGGGCGGTCTCGTCGCGGCGCTGTGGGCGCACCGCAACCCGGGACGCGTGAGCGGCCTCGTGCTGAACTCCCCGTGGCTCGAGCTCCAGGGCTCGGCGACCGCGCGCTACCTCACGATGCCCGCGGTCGACTCCCTTGCCCGCCTCAACCCGATGCTCGAGCTGCCCAACATCGACCCCGGCTTCTACGTGCGCTCGCTGCACGAGCTCGGCGTCGGGGCGGACCTCGACCCCGAGTGGCGCCCTGTGCCGGCCTTCCCGGTCCGCCCGGGCTGGTTGCGCGCGATCACCTCGGGGCACGCGCACGTCGCACGCGGGCTCACGATCGACGCACCGATCCTCGTCATGGCCTCGGCCCGCTCGGCGATCTCACCGCGTTGGTCGAAGGCGATGCTCTCGGCCGACATCGTGCTCGACGTCGAGGCGATCGTGCGCCGTGCGGTGCGGCTCGGCCCGGTCGTGACGGTCGTGCGCCTCGAGGGCGGCATCCACGACCTCGTGCTCTCACCGCCGCCCGTGCGCGCCCGGGTGTTCGCGGAGATCACCCGCTGGTGCGCGGTATACGGCTGGGGGTAGCGGCCCGCCGACGGCGCGCCAGGGCACCTAGCCCGAGCTCGTCGCCTGACGCAGCGTCGGGCCGCCGTCGCCGATCCGCCACACGCCCCACCCGTCGACCTTGAGCGCGGCGTGCGAGGCGACCTGCGCCGCGGCGTCCGGGTTGCCGAACACCTCACCGCTCGGCAGCTCGATAAGACCGTCCGCGCGCAGGGTCGCGGTGAGGCGCTGGCCGCGCCGCTCGCGCAGCCACACGAGCTCGAGCGGCCCCTCGGCGCTCGCGATCTCGAGGAGCGCGGGCTCGGGGCGCGCGTTCTTCGCCGGGCCCACGCCCTGGGACGGCCCGTGACCGGTGGTCGCGTGGGTCCCGAGCGGGTGGGACCCGGTCGACAGGGCCATGGGCGGGCTGATCGGGATCCCTCGCGCGGACGTCCGCACAGGAGCGGGCGGGCGCGAGGGGGCAGGGGGTGCGGCGGGTCGCGTCGGGGCGGTGGGGGGCGGTGCCGCGAGGGACGAGGCCGCGTTCGCGGGCACCCCCGGGTGCGCCGCCGGAGGCGCGGGCTCCTCGGTGAGCGGTCGGGCGTCCGGCGGGATGAGCGGGCTCGAGGCGGGGACGAACCTCGGGATGTAGGGCTCGCCGACCGGTGGGCGCCCGGGTGTCGCGGCCTGGCCAGCCTCGGCGGGTGCGCCCT
>JAJUHG010000102.1 GCA_029267995.1 Micrococcales bacterium | reverse complement strand
GCTTTTCGCAGCTCGACCGCTAGGGTCGGAAACGATCATTTCTGTCCGTTTCCCGAGGAGCCCCCCATGTCCCGCCCCCGTTCCCTGCTCGCCTCGGCACTCGTCGTGCTCGCCCTGACGCTCGCCGGCTGCGCGAGCGGCACGACCCCGGGCTCGAGCGGCGCGTCCGAGAGCCCGACCGGGACCGGCACCGAAGGCGCGGTCGAGGCACCCGCCGACGACGACGCCACGGACGACACCTCCGAGGGCGCCGGCACCTCCGACGACGGCGGCGCGACGTCCGAGGGCGAGGGCGCGACGGGCGACATCCCCGTGGGCGACGACCCCGCCGTCGCGGGCCCCGACGACGACGCCGTCTCCTACCCCGCGACGGGAGGCGTCCTGCCGCCCGAGTGCGGCGTGCTCGTCGAGCACCCGCTCGACCACGTCGTGGTCGGGCAGGAGGTCCAGGAGAGCCCCACGGGCGTCGAGTGCGTCGTCGAGGTCGACTCGAAGGGTGACTCGCTCTCGATCGCGAACGAGCTGGTCGCCCAGCTCGCCGCGGCGGGCCACGAGCAGACCTCGAGCCACGGCGACGACGACTCCGCGGACGCGGTCAACGTGTTCAGCTTCGCGATCGGCGACGGCGAGCTGTTCGTCACGGTCGCCCAGACCGGCCCCTCGGGGATCCTGACGACCTACGCCTACGTGAGCCCCGCGCGCGGCAACGGCTGACCGGGGGTCGCATCGCCCCGGGGCCACCCCGGCACCCCGCGCACCCCGCTAGATTGTGCGCGGAGCAAGCCGGAGAAGGGACCCGCCGTGGCGACGATGGCCGACGTGGCGCGCCTCGCGGGGGTGTCCGTCAAGACCGTCTCGAACGTCCTCAACGACTACCCCTACGTCCGTGAGACGACCCGGGAGCGGGTCATGCGGGCCGTCGAGCAGCTCGGGTACCGCGTCAACGTCACGGCGCGCAGCCTGCGCTCGGGGCGCACGGGGATGATCGGGCTCGCGGTCCCCGAGCTCGGCCAACCGTACTTCGGCGAGCTCGCGGACGACATCCTCGCGGCGGGGCGGCGCCACGGCGTGCAGGTGCTCATCGAACCGACGGGCTACACGCGCGAGGGCGAGCTCGCGGCGCTCGAGGAGCTCGACCGGGGGCTCATCGACGGACTGCTGTTCAGCCCCGCGGTGCTCGCCCCCGAGGACGTCGAGATCGTCGAGGCCGTCCGCCAGCCGCTCGTGCTGCTCGGCGAGCAGCTGTTCTCGAGCAAGGTCGACCACGTGACGATGCGCAACGTCGAGGGGGCCCGCGCCGCGACCGAGCTGTTGCTCGACCAGGGCCGCACGCGGATCGCGATCCTCGGGCTGCTGCACCGCGAGCACGTCGGCGCCTCGGCGCTGCGCCTCGAGGGGTACCGCGCGGCGCTCGAGGCGCGCGGGCTCGAGGTCGACGAGCGGTTGTTCGGCTGGGCGGACGAGGGGTGGCACCGCGGGAACGGCGCCCGCGCGGTCGCGCAGATCCTCGACGCGGGCGTCGAGTGCGACGGCGTGCTCGGGCTCAACGACGCGCTCGCGCTGGGGGCGATGCACGAGCTGCAGGTACGCGGGCTTCGGGTGCCCCAGGACGTCGCGGTCGTGGGCTTCGACGACGTCGAGGACTCCCGCTTCGCGACCCCGCCGCTCACGACGGTCGACCCGGGGCGCCGCGAGATCGCCGAGACGGCGGTCGAGCTGTTGTGCCGCAGGATCGACGCACGGTTCCGCGCGGGCGCCGAGCCCGTCGAGCCGGTCCTGCACCGTGCGGCCATGAGGGTGGTCGAGCGCGAGAGCACGGGCCCGCGTCCCAGCTGACGGCGCCCGGACGGCGCGTGTCGGAGCAGGTCGCTACGCTCGCTCCTACAACGATGTAGGAGGCGCCTTGTCGACCCACCGGATGTCTGCGCTCGCCGCAGGGACCTCGCTCGCGATCGCGACAGCCACCGGCGGCGCTGGGGGCGCGGCCGACGACCCGGGCACGAGCGACCCGTGGGTCACGCTCACCGAGGATGGCTACCACCGCTTCGCCGTCCCGCACTCCGCGGTCCGTGAGGCGCTCGGCGCCGAGCCGGTCACGGTCGAGGTCTCGGGCACGTTCGGGCCGGCAGGCACGTGGGCCGACCTCGCGACCGAGCTGCAGGGCGGCGAGCACGTCGCGTCGACGCTCCTCGCCCCGGGCCTGCACGTGTTCACCTACACCGCGACGCTCGTCGACCGCACGAGGGTCACCTTCCGCGAACCGACCCAGCCGCAACCCGTCACCTCCGACGACACGCTCGCGACGATCTTCGTGGCAGGCGAGGGCGTCGACTGGTTCGCCGACTCCCCCGAGCCCGGCCCGGTCGAGGAGGTCACCTATCGCGTGGGCGAGTCGGACCGTACGGCCTTCGTGTGGCGCCCGCACGGTGTCTCGGGTGCGCTGCCGACGCTGTTCCTGCTCGCGGACGAGGCGCACAGCGCGCGTGAGTGGCTCGAGCTCGGTCGCGCCGCGCAGGTGCTCGACCGGCTGCACACGGACGGTGGGCTCACCCCGATGCAGGTCGTCATGGCCCGCGTCGACGACGCCGCCGAGGTCACCCGGGACCTCGCCCCTGCGCTCGGCGTCGAGCTCACCGACGGCGCACCTGCCCTCGCCGCAGCCGGCATCGGCACGGGCGCGGCGCACGCCCTCGAGCTCGCGCGCGACACCCGGCTCGCCGCGCTCGGCCTCATGTCCGCACGCCTCGACGGCGCGCGGCCTGGACTCTCCGCCGAGGACGCCCCCGATCTCGTGCGCGTCTACGTCGGCAATTCGCTCGACCCCGCGTACGACCCGACGCTCGAGCTGCTCGCGACGCTCGACGGCGTCCCGCACGAGTTCGACGGCGTCACGCCCGGCTCGGGCGGGACGTGGGACACCTGGCGCTCTGCCCTGCGCGACCTCGCCTCGCGAGCCTTCCAGGACGCCGTCGTCGGCGGGCCGCGCGAGGGCCACCTGCCGCTCGAGGCGCCGTACTCCCCGCCGGAGGACGTCACGACCCCGCACGTCGACGAGCACGGGATCGTGACCTTCGTGACCGGCACGCAGTGGGCCGAGGCGCACGAGGTGCGCGTGTGGGGCAACTGGGCGCCGCACGGGGCGTGGTATCGCATCCCGATGGAGCGCGACGGGGACCGCTGGCGGCTGCGCATCGGCCCGCTCGACGGCTTCTACTACTACCGCTACGTCGTGGACGGCGTGGACCACAAGGACCCCGCGGACACGGTCAACACCCTCACGGGGGTGAGCCCGCTGTTCGTCCCGGGCGAGACGGACCGCCTGCTCGCGGACGTCCCCGCGGGGCAGGGCGGGGCGCTCGAGGTGCTCACGTACTCCTCGACGGTCGCGCCCGGGGAGCGCAAGGCCTACGTGTGGACCCCGCCCGACTACGACCCCGAGCGGGCCGAGCCCTACCCCCTGCTGATCCTCAACCACGGGGGCGACCAGAGCTGGGGCGACTGGGTCGAGGTGGGCCGGGCGAGGCAGATCCTCGACAACCTGTCCCTCGCGGGCGAGCTCGTGCCGATGGTCGTGGTCATGGGCGACGGGAACGTCTCGGACTACGAGTCCGAGCTGCTCGACAACCTCATGCCCGCGGTCGAGGAGGCCTTCCACGTCGCGCGCGACGCGGACCGCCGCGCGATCGCAGGGCTGTCGATGGGCGCGATGCACACGCTGCGCACGTGGCTCACGCACCCCGGGGAGTTCGCGTGGGTCGGAGCGTTCTCGGGCTTCCTGTTCACGAACCCAGACTTCGACGCCGAGCAGGTCAACGCGACGACTCGTCTTGCGCGCATCTACACGGGCGACAGCGCAGACTTCACGTACGAGGGCACGCTCGGCCTCATGGCGATGCTCGACGAGCGCGGCGTGCGCTACGAGTTCCCCGGGGCGACGCGTAGCCCGCACGGCTTCGACACGTGGCAGGCGAACCTCATCGACCTCGCACCGCGCCTGTTCGTGGGCGTCGACGGGACCTCACCCACGTCCGAGAGCCCGACCGCGGCCGAGGAGCCCGCCGACGACGACGCGCCGCAGGCCACACGCACCGGCTCACCGGGTGCTTGGCCCGGGATCGTCGCGGGTCTCGCGCTGCTCCTCGCGGCGGGCGTGGGCTGGGGCGTGACGCGCCGTCGTCGGTCCTGACGTCGTGGGCCTGGGGCGGCGCACTCGCTCGCGGCGGCCTACTCCCTGCTCGCGCGCGGCTCCTGCGCGAGCACCTCTCGGCGGTGCCGCTCGACCTCGCGCGCGGCGAGGTAGTCCACGTTGCTTGCGAGGTAGCCGACACCCACGACCACGGGGCACAGACCGATGACGGCGAGGATCCCGCCGGCCCAGGCCACCATCCCCCACTGCGAGTCCCCGCCCTGGACGAGGAGCTCGAGGTGGCGTTCCACGGCGGCCTCCCGTACGACCATCCCGACCGCGACGAGCCCGACGCCCCACATGAGCGGGCTCGACGACGGTGCGGCCTCGAACCGCCTGCTACCTCGTAGATCCGACATGGCCCCTCCCCTGCACGGTTGCGGGAAGGCTCGCGGGCCGAGCGGGCCGCCACACGCGGTTCGCCGAGTCGCTAGAAGGGCTTCTCCGCCTCGAGCGCGTCGGTCAGGAGCGCGACGAGCGCCTCGAGCTGGACGTCGACCGAGGACTCCTCGTCGGACACGTCCGCCCCGTCGAGCGCACGCGCCGCGAGACCCGACTTGGCGTCGATGAGCTCGGCGATCTTCGCGTCGATCGTCTGCGCCGCGATGATGCGCCACGCGGTCACGGGCTGGTCCTGACCGATCCGGTGGATGCGGTCGATCGCCTGCGTCTGCTCGGCGTCCGTCCAGGACAGCTCGGCGAGCACGAGGTTCGAGGCGACCTGGAGGTTGATCCCCACACCCGCCGCGGTGAGCGAGCACACGATGACCGACACGTCCTCGTCCTCGGTGAACGCCTTGATCGCCTCGGCGCGCTGCTTGGGCGTCTGGTCCCCGCGGATCGAGGAGAAGCGCAGCCCCCGCTCGGCGAAGGTCTGCTCGGCGGTGTCCATGACGTCGATGTGCTTGGCGAAGAACACGACCTTGCCGACGTTGCGCGCGAGCTGGGCGGTGTAGTCGGCCGCGAGCCCGGCCTTTGCCTGGCCGATGCGACGCACCATCGTGAAGATGTTCTCGCCCTTGGCCTTCGAGCTCGAGTCCTTGAGCTCGGCCGCGGCGACGCGCCGCGCGAGCTCGAGGTCGAGGTCGAGACCCGCCGAGGCGGCCTCACCACGGGCCTCGAGCGCGGCCCGGTACCGCGAGACGAGTCGCTGCGCGAGTGCCTTCTCCGACGCACGGATCGACTGGCCGATCGCTCCGTCGAGCTCGACCGGGAGGTCGGCGACGCGACGCGCGGGGATGTCCGCGGCGACGTCGATCTTGCGCCGGCGCACGATGCCCATGTCGACCACGGCCTGGCGGGCCGCGGCGTAGAACCCGGGGTCGGCGGGGGTGAGCCCGGTCTCCTCGAGCTTCATCATGAGCGCCCCGAGCGGCTGCTTCTCGTCGATCCAGCCGAGCAGCTCCCAGATCGCCCGGAAGTCCTCGATGTCGTTGATGAGCGGGGTCCCCGTGAGCGCCATGAGCAGGGGACGGCCCACGCGTGCGCGGATGCGCTCGGCGAGCGAGAGCACGTGCTGCGAGCGCTGCGAGGTCTGGTTCTTGATGAAGTGCGCCTCGTCGACCACCATCCCGCGGAAGCCCAGGTCGCCGAGCCATCCGACGTGGCGGTCGAGGATGTCGTAGTTGACGATGACGACGTCCGCGAACGCGTCGACCTCGTCGCCGTCGCCGTGCACGACGGTCGCGGTGCGCGTCGGGGTCCACATCTCGACCTCGTGCGCCCAGTTACGTTTGACGACGTTGGGCACGACGATGAGCAGCGGGTAGGCGTTCGCGGCCTGCGCGGCGAGCAACGCCTGAGCGGTCTTGCCGAGGCCCGGCTCGTCGGCGAGCAGGAAGGTGCGGTGCCCGCGAGCGGTCGCCTCGACGACCTGCGCCTGGTGGCGCATGAGCTCGCGGTCCCCCGCAGCCGTCAGCGAGCGCGGCTCGGGCAGGTCCATGCACGACGGCGCGCCCGGGGCGGCTTCCGCGAAGGAGCGGAACAGCGGCTCGAGCAGCTCCCAGCCCGCGAGCCGCTTGGGGCGGGCGAGCCGCTCGGCGGCGGCCTCGAAGTCGGGGGCGAAGAAGGGGTTCGCGCGCTGACGCTGGAGCGCCGAGATCGGCATGACGCGGTTCTCGTTGACCGGCTGGGACCGGACCTCGGGCTCGGGCTCAGGCTCCTCGGGCACCTCGAGGCCGGCCTCCTCGAGGATCTGGGCGCGCAGCTCGCGCGCCGCGCTCGAGACACGGGCGTCCTCCGCGAGCAGGGCGAGCAGCGAGGTGTCGCGCGCGGCGATCTTCGCGAGCTGGGTCGCGAGCCCGTCGAGCCGCTTGAGCTCGCGCTGACGGCGCGCGTCGTTGAGCGACTCGTCGGCCTGGACGCGGGCCTTCTCCTCGCGCATGAGCAGGGCGACCACTTGGAACTTCGCGCGCACCGCGGGGCGCGTGGGCGGGCGCCGCACGGCGTTGTCGACCTGCCGGGCGACGTCGGCCAGGACGGGGATGAGCCCTTCCTCGTCGCGGGGTCGGCGTGGGCTGCGCGACTTCGTGCGCTGGCCGCCTCGTGCCACTTCTCCTCCTTCGCCCGCACCGCAGGTGCGGGACGGCGCGAACTCTCGCGCCTGTCGTACGCCGGGTGCGCGCACGCGGCGCACCACCGGGCGTGTCATGGCCGGGCGTCAGCGTGCTCGACGCGGGGCCGTTCGCCTGCCACCCGGGGGCCGCCTTCACCGGCGACTCACGTCCGGGAGTCCTCACCGACCACCGGGCGCACGGCCACGGCGGTCACCGAAGCACCGCAAGCCTACCGCCCACCCGGGCCGCGAGCGCCACCTGGGGAAGAACTCGTGCGGATGAAGTTATGGGCCCGCGTCGATCGCGGGCCGCGCCGTTCGACGACATAGTGAGGAGGGCGGTCCGCGCTCTCCAGGCCCGAAGGGAACAAGGCCATGAAGTACATGCTGATCATGCGGGACACCCCAGAGGCCCTCGAGGCGTCGAAGCGGCGCGACTTCGAGGAGATCCTCGACGAGATGGGCGCCTTCAACGACGCGCTCGTCAAGGCCGGCGTCCTCGTGGGCGCCGAGGGACTGTCGGACCCCTCGGAGGGGATCGTCGTCGACTTCGACTCCGAGGAGCCGATCGTCACGGACGGGCCGTACGGGGAGACCCACGAGCTGTTCAACGGCTTCTGGATGATCCAGGTCTCGAGCCGCGAGGAGGCGATCGAGTGGGCCAAGCGCTGCCCCCTCGGCCCGGGCAGCAAGCTCGAGCTGCGGCGCGTCAACGAGTGGGAGGACTTCGCCGAGCACCAGGACAACGAGTACGTCCAGAAGGCCCAGGAGCGCAAGACCGGCTCAGCCGCGGGCTGAACGGGACCCGGGCCGTGTCCGACATCGCGCGCACCGTCGACGCCGTGTGGCGTATCGAGGGTGCGCGCGTCGTCGCGACCCTGGCCCGTGTCACGGGTGACGTGGGCCTCGCGGAGGACCTCGCACACGACGCCGTCGTCGACGCCCTCGCGCAGTGGCCCTCCTCGGGCGTCCCGGCGAACCCGGGCGGGTGGCTCACGACGGTCGCGCGGCGCAAGGCGATCGACGGGTGGCGGCGGCGCGAGCGCCGCGACGAGCGGTACGCGGCGCTCGCGCGCGACCTCGAGGAGACCACCGAGCTGGAGTGGGAGCCGATCGCCGACGACGTCCTGCGGCTCGTGCTCGTCGCGTGCCACCCCGTGCTCTCGCGCGAGTCGCAGGTCGCGCTCACGCTGCGCATCGTGAGCTCGCTGACCACCGAGGAGATCGCGCGCCTCCTGCTGGTCCCAGTCCCGACCGTCCAGGCCCGCATCACGCGCGCGAAGAAGACCCTCGCCGCGGCCCGCGT
>JAJUHG010000101.1 GCA_029267995.1 Micrococcales bacterium | reverse complement strand
CCCATCCCGGCCATGTCGAGCCACACGAGCACCTGCCCGTCGCACGCGGGCCCCGCCCCGATCCCGATCGTGGGGATGTGCAGGATCTCGGTCACGCGGGCCGCGACGGGTGCGGGGATCATCTCGAGCACGATCGCGCACGCTCCGGCCTCCTGGAGCGCGACGGCGTCCTCGCACAGCTGCTCGGCGGCCTCGTCACCGCGCGCCTGGACCTTCTTGCCGCCCATCGCGTGCTCGGACTGCGGCGTGAAGCCGAGGTGCCCGACCACGGGGATGCCCGACTGGGTCAGCAGCGAGATCTGCGGGACGACGCGTCGCCCGCCCTCGAGCTTGACCGCTTGCGCCCCGCCCTCCTTGAACAGCCGTGTCGCGGTCGCGAACGCCTGCTCGGGGGAAGCCTCGTACGAGCCGAAGGGCATGTCCGCGACGACGAGGGCGTAGCGCGTCGCGATCGACACCGCGCGCGTCGCGATGACGATCTCGTCGACCGTCACGGGGATCGTGTCGCGGTAGCCGAGCATCGTGTTGCCGATCGAGTCGCCCACGAGCAGCATGTCGATGTCCGCCGCGTCGAAGATGCGCGCGGTGGGCCCGTCGTACGCCGTGAGCATCGTGAGGCGCCGGCCCTCCGCCTTGGCCGCGGCGAGGTGCGGCACGCGGAACTTCTTGCGCTGCGGGGTCTGGCTCATCGCTCCTGCTCCTCGGTGTCGGGCTCGCGCCACGCGCTCGTCACGGGAAGCCTACGGTCTCGACCGAACGCGAGGGCGGAGACCTTGGGGCCCAGGGGGTACTGCCGCCGCTTCCACTCGGCGCGGTCGACGAGGCGGACCACCTGCTCGACCACGGCGGGGTCGAAGCCCCGCGCGAGCAGCTCCGCGCGCCCCTCGGCGTGCTCGACGTAGGCCGCGAGCACCTCGTCGAGGACGTCGTAGGGGGGAAGGGAGTCGGAGTCGCGTTGTCCGGGGGAGAGCTCGGCCGACGGCGGCTTCGTGATCGAGCTCTCGGGGATCGGGGGGATCTCGCCCGCCTCGAGCGCGAGCTCGTTGCGCCAGCGCGCGAGCGCCCACACGCGGGACTTGTCGACGTCCTTGATCGGGGCGTACCCGCCGACCGCGTCGCCGTAGATGGTCGAGTACCCGACCGCGAGCTCGGACTTGTTGCCCGTCGCGAGCACGAGGTGGCCCTCGAGGTTGGACAGCGACATGAGGATCATCCCGCGCACGCGCGCCTGGATGTTCTCGCCCGCGACACCCTCGAGCGGCAGCTGCGACTCGAACGCGGTGACCATGGGGTCGATCGGCACGACGCGGTAGTCCGCGCCGATGCGCCGCGCGAGGTCCTCGGCGTCGTCGAGGGAGTGCTGGGAGGAGAAGCGCGAGGGCATCGCGACCCCCACGACGTGCTCGCCCCCGAGGGCGTCGGCGGCCATCGCCGCGACGAGTGCGGAGTCGATCCCGCCCGAGAGTCCCAGGGCGACCGAGCGGAAGCCGTTCTTGCTCGCGTAGCCCGCGAGCCCTGCGACGCACGCGCGGTAGATCGACGCCTCGAGGCCCGGCTCGGGGGCGATCTCCCCGCGCGGGGGACCGTCCTCGGGCAGGTCGACGAGCAGGAGGTGCTCGACGAAGGCGGGAGCGCGGGCGACGAGCTCGCCGTCGGCCGCGACGGCGAACGACGCGCCGTCGAACACGAGGTCGTCCTGACCGCCCACGAGGTTGACGTAGCAGACCGGCGCGCCCGCCTCGCGCGCGCGGCGGGCGACGAGCTCGCGGCGCACGGCAGACTTGCCCGCCTCGAACGGCGAGCCGTTGAGCACGAGGATCGCGTCGACCCCCGCGAGCTCGCTCACGGGGCCGTCGACCCACACGTCCTCGCAGACGACGAGGCCGAAGCGTCGACCCGCGGCCTCGAAGACCGTCGTGGTCGAGCCGGGGGCGAAGATGCGGAACTCGTCGAAGACGCCGTAGTTGGGCAGGTGGCGCTTGTCGTAGCTCGCCTCGACCCGCCCGCCGCGCAGCACGAGCGCACGGTTCGACGGTCGCGGGGCGGTCGAGCCGGGGTGCGGCCCGCCCACCGTGCCGAGCGTCCCGACGACGACGGCGAGCCCGCCGAGGCCCGCCGCGTCGAGCTCGGTCGCGAGCCGGGTCGCGCGCTCGGCCGCGGCACGCTGGAAGGACCCGCGCAGCGCAAGGTCCTCGATCGGGTAGCCCGCGAGCGTCATCTCGCCGAGGACGACGACGTCGGCGCCGGCCTCCGCGGCACGCCTGGCCTGGTCGAGGACCTTGCGCGCGTTGCCGTCGAGGTCCCCGACGCGGGTGTCGATCTGGGCGAGGGCGATCCGGGTCGCTGCCATGCCCCGACACTAGTGCGGCTTGCGCGCCCGTGCCGCGGCGGTCCGGGTCCGCACAAGACGCGCCCGCGGGATGTCACGTGCACGAAACCTGCGTCGGGCAGGATGAACCCATGGACAGGCAGCAGGAGTTCGTGCTCCGCACCGTGGAGGAGCGGGACATCCGCTTCGTCCGACTCTGGTTCACCGACGTGCTCGGGCAGCTCAAGTCGGTCGCGATCGCCCCGGCCGAGCTCGAGGCCGCCTTCAGCGAGGGCATCGGCTTCGACGGCTCGGCGATCGAGGGTCTCACGCGCGTGACCGAGTCCGACATGATCGCCAAGCCCGACCCGACGACCTTCCAGTCGCTCCCGTGGCGCGGCGACCGCGGCGGCGCGGCCCGGATGTTCTGCGACATCCTCACCCCGGACGGCGAGCCGTCCCACGCCGACCCGCGCTACGTGCTCAAGCGTGCGCTCAACAAGGCCTCCGACCTCGGCTTCACGTTCTACACGCACCCCGAGATCGAGTTCTACCTCTTCGAGCCCTTCGCCGACCCGACCGAGCCGCTCGTCCCGGTCGACCAGGGCGGGTACTTCGACCACGTCGCACGCGGCAACGGCCACGACTTCCGCCGCGCGACGATCACGATGCTCGAGTCGATGGGCATCTCGGTCGAGTTCTCCCACCACGAGGCAGGCCCGGGCCAGAACGAGATCGACCTGCGCTACGCCGACGCCCTGACGACGGCCGACAACATCCAGACGTTCCGCACGGTGGTCAAGGAGGTCGCGCTCGAGCAGGGGCTGTTCGCCTCGTTCATGCCCAAGCCGCTCGCCGAGCACCCCGGCTCGGGCATGCACACCCACCTGTCGCTCTTCGAGGGCGACCGCAACGCCTTCCACGAGCCCGGCGCGCAGTACCAGCTGAGCAAGGTCGCGCGGTCGTTCATCGCCGGGCTCCTCGTGCACGCCCAGGAGATCAGCGCGATCACCAACCAGCACGTCAACTCCTACAAGCGCCTGTGGACCGGGGCGGAGGCACCGAGCTACGTGTGCTGGGGGCACAACAACCGGTCCGCCCTCGTGCGCGTGCCGATGTACAAGCCGAGCAAGGGTCAGTCCTCGCGCGTCGAGTACCGTGCGCTCGACTCGGCCGCGAACCCCTACCTCGCCTTCGCTGTGCTCCTCGCGGCGGGTCTCAAGGGCGTGACCGAGGGCTACGAGCTGCCCGACGGCGCCGAGGACGACGTCTGGGAGCTCACGAACGCCGAGCGCCGGGCCCTCGGGATCGACCCCCTGCCGACCTCGCTCGACCGGGCCGTGACGATCATGGAGGGCTCCGAGCTCGTCGCCGAGACGCTCGGCGAGCAGATCTTCGACTTCTTCCTGCGCAACAAGCGTCAGGAGTGGGCGGGGTACCGCGCGCAGGTGACACCGTACGAGCTGCGGCGGTACCTGCCGGTCCTGTGACCTCGCGCTTCGCCCCGAGCACCGCCCGCCGACTCATCCGGGCGGGTTTCGGCGACGTGGCGCGAACCGAGCGGCTGCTCGCGGACCCCGCGCTCCGCTCGGTCCTGCCCGACCTCGCCGAGCCCGACGACGACGTTCTCGCAGCGTTCGCGGTCGCGGCGGACCCGGACCTCGCGCTCCTGACCCTCGCGCGCCTTGCGGGGGCGGTCGAGCCGGCGTCGTCGGAGCTCCTCGCACGCGTGTGGGGCGACGTCGAGGCCCGTGCGCGCCTGCTCGCCGTCACGGGGGCCTCGGCCGCGCTCGGCAACGCTCTCGTCGCACGGCCCGCGGACCTCGAGATCCTCGCCGACGACGCACCAGGGACGGGAGTCGTCGCGGTCGCGGTGCGCGAAGAGCTCCTCGTCGCAGTCGGGGCGGACCCGAGGGCCGGCGAGCCCGTCGCGACGGCCGAGGACGCGACCTCCCGGATGCGCCGGGCGTACCGCGCCCGGCTGCTGCGCATCGCCGCGAGCGACCTCGCGGCGGGCGACCCGGGCCAGGTCATGCCCGCGGTGGGTGCGGCCCTTGCCGATCTTGCGGGGGCCGCGCTCGAGGCCGCTCTCGCGATCGCACGTGCCGAGGTCGGCGGGGCAGGTGCCGCGCGGCTCGCGGTGATCGGGATGGGTAAGACGGGAGGGCGTGAGCTCAACTACGTCTCCGACGTCGACGTCGTCTACGTGGTCGAGCCGGGCCGGGGGGTGAGCGAGGACGAGGCGATCGCCGTCGGCACGCGCCTCGCGACGGCGCTCGCGGCCGCATGCTCGGCGACCGGGACCGAGCCCGCGCTCTGGCCGGTCGACGCCGCGCTGCGCCCCGAGGGTAAGAACGGGCCGCTCGTGCGCACGCTCGACTCGCACCGCTCCTACTACGAGCGTTGGGCCAAGGGTTGGGAGTTCCAGGCCCTCCTCAAGGCCCGCCCCGTCGCGGGGGACGTCGAGGTCGGGACCGCGTTCACCGAGCTCGTCGCACCCCTCGTGTGGTCGGCCGCGGGCCGGGAGAACTTCGTCGAGGACACCCAGGCGATGCGCCGACGCGTCGTCGACACGATCCCTGCGGGGGAGGCGGACGCGCAGATCAAGCTCGGTCCTGGGGGCCTGCGCGACGTCGAGTTCACGGTCCAGCTGCTCCAGCTCGTGCACGGGCGGGCCGACGAGTCGATCCGCTCGGCGAACACCCTCGAGGCGCTCGCGGCGCTCTCCGCCGGAGGGTACGTCGGGCGCGAGCACGCCGCGCGGTTCGCCGAGTGCTACCGCTTCCTGCGTGTGCTCGAGCACCGCGTCCAGCTCCACCAGCTGCGGCGCACGCACCTCATGCCCTCGGCGGAGCCCGAGCTGCGCCGCCTCGCGCGGGCCGCGGGGATGCGCGCCGAGGGCGCCGCGGGGCTCGTCGAGCGGTGGCGTCAGGTCCGGCGCGAGGTGCGCGCGCTGCACGAGGCGATCTTCTACCGGCCACTCCTGCCCGCGACCGCCCAGCTCGCTCCCGAGGAGGTCGCGCTCGCACCCGAGGCCGCGCGTGCCCGCTTTGCCGCGATCGGGTACCGCGACCCGGACGGGGCGATCCGGCACGTCGCGGCGCTCACCGAGGGCGTGACGCGCCGGGCCGCGATCCAACGCCAGCTGCTCCCCGTCATGCTCGGGTGGTTCGCCGAGGGGACCGACCCGGACGCAGGGCTCCTGAGCTTCCGCAAGCTGTCCGAGCAGCTCGGCACGACGCACTGGTACCTCAAGCTCTTGCGAGACTCGGGGGTCGCGGCACAGCGCCTCGCGCGCGTGCTGTCGACCTCGCGCTACGTTGCCGAGGCACTCGTCGGCTCGCCCGAGGCGGTCGCGTGGTTCGACGACGACGCCGAGCTCACCCCGCCCCCGGCCGAGCGGCTGCACTCCGAGGGGCGGGCACTCCTCGCGCGCGCACCGAGCGCGCAGGCGGCCGCGACCGCCCTGCGCGCGCTACGTCGCCGCGAGCTCGCCCGCACGTCCGCGGCCCAGGTCCTCGAGGTGCTCGACGCACGGGGCGCGGCCGAGGCCGTCACGGACGCGGCCGACGTCGTCCTCGCGGGCGTCCTCGAGGCCGCGGTCGACGAGGTGCGCCGCGAGCGTGGGCTCGACGTCGCACCGTCGACGATGCTCGTGGTCGCGATGGGGCGCCTCGGAGGGCGTGAGATGGGCTTCGTGTCGGACGCGGACGTGATGTTCGCGCACGAGCCCGCACCCGGGGTCGGCGAGGAGGAGGCCCAGGACTTCGCGACCGCTGTCGCGGCTCTCGTGCGCTCGCTCGCGGGCGGCCTGGGTCCCGAGCCGCCCCTCGAGGTCGACGCCGACCTGCGGCCCGAGGGGCGCAACGGTCCTCTCGTGCGTTCGCTCGCCTCGTACACCGAGTACTACGCGCGGTGGGCCTCGACGTGGGAGCGCCAGGCGCTCCTGCGGGCTCGGCACGTCGCAGGTTCGCACGAGCTGTGGGCGCGCTTCGCCGAGCTCGTGGACCCCGTGCGATACCCGGCCGGGGGCCTCGACGAGGGCGAGGTGCGCGAGATCCGACGCATCAAGGCCCGTGTCGAGTCCGAACGGCTCCCGCGCGGCGTCCCACGAGCGCGCCACCTCAAGCTCGGCCCCGGGGGGCTCGCGGACGTCGAGTGGACCGCCCAGCTGCTCCAGCTGCGATTCGCCGGGACGGCCCCCGAGCTGCGGACTACCTCGACGCTCGGGGCCCTCGACGCCGCGGCCGAGGCGAGCCTCCTCGACCCCGGCGACGCTCGCACGCTCAGCGAGGCGTGGCTGCTCGCCGCGCAGCTGCGCGACGCGCTCGTGCTGTGGTCGGGCCGCGCCTCGACCGCGCATGCCGACCAGCTCCCGCACGACCGGCGGGCCCTGCTCGGTGTCGCGCGTCTTCTCGGGCGCGAGTCGGGCGGTGAGCTCGAGGAGGAGTACCTGCGAGCCGCGCGGCGGGCGCGGGCCGTCGTCGAGCGGGTCTTCTACGACTGAACGGTCAGGTGCGCTTGTTGCGTCCCGTGATCGCGCCCCACACGAGGAGCACGACGAGCGTGCCGATGAACGCGAGCACCCACGTCTGGAGCGAGAAGAACTCCTCGAGCCCCGCGTCGAACACGATCGAGCCGATCCACCCCCCGACGACGGCGCCGATCACACCGAGGATGAGTGTCGCGAACCAGCCACCGGTCATGCGACCGGGCAGGACGGCCTTGCCGATCGCTCCCATGATGAGACCCAGGACGATCCAACCGAGAAACCCCACGTCGACCTCCTTGTGCTCCGCCGCGGTCGCGGCGCTCTCGCCAGTCAAGCACCGGGCCGCACCGAGCGCGCGGCGAGCCTCACCACAGGTGCATCGTGCCGTGCTCGAGGTTGTAGTACATGCCGATGTGGGTGTAGAAGTTCATCGCCCCGAAGAGGACGAGGACGACGCCGCTGACGAACCATGCGCGCACGACCCACGGCAGCAGCCGGGGACGTTCGGTCCACAGCGCGAGCGCGAACAGCAAGCACCCGAGGGCGACGAGGCCCCACAGGCCACCGAGGAACAGCGCCTCGATCCAGGGCAGGTGGCCGACCCGCCCGCTGATCGGCTCCTCGGGAGGGGCGGCGCCGAGCTGGAAACGCACGAAGGCGATCGCGAGCGAGGCCATGCCCAGGCCGAGCGCACCGACGAAGATCGCGGCGGGGCGCATCGCGGCCGCGGTCGGGGCGGGGGAGGTCGCGTCGTCGACAGGGCTGCGGTTGCGCCACAGGTAGACGGTCGCTGCGAGCAGCAGCGCGCCGAAGGCCGCCGCAGGTTGGCCGAAGGCGATGTTCGCGTACTCGAACGGGGCTCCGCCGAACGGCCACGTGACCGTCGTGTGCACCCCGAGCACGAACAGCAGCAGCCCCGTGAGGCCGAAGAAGGCGGCCCAGGCCTCGCCGTCGACCCGCCGCTCGCGCACCACGGTGCTCAGGAACACCGCGACCCCGATGAGTGCCGCCCCCGCGGTGACCGCGACGAGCTCGTTGTAGACGACCATGGCGCACCTGCTCTCCGTCGAGGGCCCTCGAGGCTCACCCTAGGACCGCTGCGGGGTCACGGCACCTCGAGCGACGACGAAGCGGCCGGCCCCTCGAGCGAGGGACCGGCCGCGCGGGGCTCGAGGCTCAGACGTCGTAGTAGAGCGCGAACTCGTGCGGGTGCGGGCGCAGCCGGATCGGGTCGACCTCGGCCGAGCGCTTGT
>JAJUHG010000100.1 GCA_029267995.1 Micrococcales bacterium | reverse complement strand
GGGCATCCTCTACGGGCGCCTCCCGGGCTACCGACTGTCCGAACGCGGCGAGGCGATGGCCCGCCGCCTCGCGGAGCACTTCGGCCCCGGCGACGACGTCCCGCCCTCGGTCACGCTCGTGGTCGCCTCCCCGCTCGAGCGTGCACAGCAGACGGCGGCCCCGATCGCCGAGGCGCTCGGGCTCGAGCTCGCCACCGACGAGCGACTCATCGAGGCCGCGAACTACTTCCAGGGCATGACCTTCGGCGTCGGCGACGGCTCGCTGCGCTACCCGCGCCACTGGCTTCGGCTGTGGAACCCGTGGCGGCCCTCGTGGGGCGAGCCGTACCGCGAGCAGGTCGCACGCATGATGGGCGCGGTGCACGCCGCGCGCGAGAAGGCCGCGGGGCACGAGGCGGTCCTCGTGTCGCACCAGCTGCCGATCTGGGTCACCCGTCTCGCGGCCGAGAAGCGCCCCTTCATCCACGACCCGCGGCGCCGACAGTGCTCGCTCGCCTCGGTCACCTCGCTGCACTTCGAGGGCGAGACCCTCGCCCGGGTGAGCTACGCCGAGCCCGCGCGCGACCTCCTGCCCGGGGCAAGGCAGGTGCCCGGCGCATGAGAGGACCTGCCCGACGCCTGCGCGCGGCGCTCGCCGCGACCATCCTCGCCGTGCTCGTGCTCGCGGGTTGCTCAGCACCCTCCGAGGGGCCGAGCGAGCCGTCCACGAGCGAGGTCACGGGCTTCGGCTTCACCTCCCCCGACGGCACGGTGCGTGCGTGGGACGTCGAGGAGCGCAGCGAGCCCCTCGAGCTCACGGGCACCGACTTCGACGGCGAGCCGGTCGATGTCGCCGCGCACCGCGGCGAGCTCGTCCTGCTCAACACGTGGTACGCCGCGTGCCCGCCGTGCCGCGCCGAGGCCGCCGACCTCGTCGCGCTCGACGCGGACTACCCCGAGCTCACCCTGTTCGGCATCAACGGCACGGACGACGCGGGCACCGCGGAGGCCTTCGAGCGCCGCTTCGAGGTCACCTACCCCTCGATCGACGACGCCGACGGCGCGGCCCTTGCGGCCCTCGAAGGGGTCGTCCCGATCAGCGCGACGCCCACGACCGTCCTGCTCGACCGGAAGGGCCGGGTCGCGGTGCGGGTCGTGGGCATGGTCGACCCCGCCGTCGTGCGCCCGCTCGTCGACGCGCTCCTCGCCGAGGCCCCGTGAGCGACCTCGGGCAGAGCTTCGCCGAGACCGCGTTCTCCGGTGCGATGGTCCTCGCGCTCCCGGTCGCGCTCCTCGCGGGCCTCGTGTCGTTCCTGTCGCCATGCGTCCTGCCGCTCGTGCCGGGCTACCTCGGCTACGTCGGCTCGATGAGCGCCACGGGCGCCGACGGCGGACCCCGCGCACGTAAGGCTTCCGCGGCGCGCCTCGCGGGCGGGGTCGCGCTGTTCGTCGCGGGCTTCACGGCCGTGTTCGTCGCCTACGGCGTGCTCGCGGGCTCGCTCGGCGGGGCGTTGCGCGAGCACTCGGGGACCGTGAGCCGCGTGCTCGGTGTCGTGGTCGTGGTCATGGGCCTGGTCTTCATGGGCTTCGTGCCGTTCCTCCAGTCCGACACGCGCCGCCACGTCTCGCCGCGCGCGGGGCTGTGGGGGGCGCCCCTGCTCGGGATCGTCTTCGCGATCGGGTGGACCCCGTGCATCGGTCCGACGCTCGCCGCGATCCTCGCGCTCGGCCTCGAGTCCGGCTCGGCGCTGCGCGGGGGCGTGCTCGCGGTCGCGTTCTGCCTCGGCCTGGGCCTGCCGTTCGTGCTCGCCGCCTTCGGCATCGGTCGTTCCGAACGTGCCCTCGCGTTCCTGCGCCGCCACCGCCGCACCGTCATGCGCCTCGGCGGGGCGCTCCTCGTCCTGCTCGGCCTCGCGCTCGTCACGGGCGTGTGGGACTCCTGGGCCCAGTGGCTCCAGGGCCTGCTCACGGCCGACGAACCCTTCGTCCCGGTGGTGTGATGAGCGACGTCAAGACGCCCGAGATCGGCGCAGCGGGCTGGGCCCGGTGGGCCTGGCGCCAGCTCACCTCGATGCGGGTGGCACTGCTGCTCCTGCTCGCGCTCGCGGTCGCCGCGGTGCCCGGGTCGATCTTCCCGCAGCAGCCGCAGGACCCGGTCGCGGTCGCAGAGTACGTGCGCGACAACCCGACGCTCGCGCCGTGGCTCGAGCGGCTCGGCTTCTTCGACGTGTACGCCTCACCGTGGTTCGCCGCGGTGTACCTGCTGCTGTTCACCTCGCTCGTGGGCTGCATCCTGCCGCGCATGCGCAAGCACGCCCGCGCGCTGCGCACCCCGCCCCCGCGCACCCCGCGCCGCCTCGAGCGCTTCCCCGCGCACTCGCGCGAGGAGACCGAGCTCGACGTCGCGACGGTCCTCGACCGGGCGGAGCGGCACCTGCGCGGGAGCGGTCCGTGGCCCACCTACCGCGTGACACGGCTCGACGACGACGGCGTCGCGGCGTCCGTCTCGGCCGAGCGCGGCTACCTGCGCGAGACGGGCAACCTGCTGTTCCACACCGCGCTCGTGGGCGTCCTGGTGTGCCTCGTCGTCGGTGACTTCACGCACTACCGGGGCCAGGCCGTCGTCGTCGAGGGCCGAGGCTTCGCGAACTCACGGCTCGCCTACGACTCCTTCGAGGCGGGCCGTGGGTTCCGCCCCGAGTCGCTCGTGCCCTTCCGCATCACGCTCGACCGCTTCGAGTCGACCTTCGACCCCGCGACCCTCCTCGCGCGCGACTTCACGGCCGAGGTGACGGTCGACGAGCCGGGCCGCGAGGAACGCGCGGGGACGATCAAGGTCAACCACCCGCTGAGCGTGGGCGGGGCCAAGATCTACCTCATGGGCAACGGCTACGCCCCCCAGATCGAGGTGCACGACGCGGCTGGCGAGCTCGCGTTCTCCGGTCCCGTGCTGTTCCTCCCGCAGGACACCGTCTACTCCTCGCAGGGCGTCGTGAAGGTCCCCGACGTCACCTCGGGCCCCCAGATCGGCCTCGTGGGGTACCTCCTGCCGACCGCGGTCGAGGAACCCGCAGGCTTCTGGCGTTCGGTGCACCCCCTGCCGCTCGACCCCGCGCTCGTGCTCTCGGTGTGGACGGGGGACCTCGGGCTCGACGCGGGTCTGCCGCAGAACGTCTATGAGCTCGACGAGGAAGGCATGACGCAGGTCACCGAGCAGACTGCGGCCGGTGAACGGCCCCGCACGGTCGTCGTGCGGCCAGGTCAGACCGTCGACCTGCCCGAGGGGCTGGGCACCGTGACGCTCGGGGAGGAGCTGCCGCGCTTCGTCGCGCTCGACCTGCGCCACGATCCGACTCTCACGGTGATCCTCGTGTTCGCGCTCGCCGCGATCCTCGGTCTCGGGCTGTCGCTGTTCACCCCGCGCAGGCGCGTCTGGGTGCGTGCGAGGCACACGCCCGAGGGGACTACCGTGGTCGAGGTGGCCGCGCTGGCCCGCGGCGACGACCCGGGCCTCGAGGCCGAGGTCGACCGTGTGCGGCTCGCGATCGCGGGTCAGGAGGAGGAGCGTTGAACATCGCCGAGATGAGCACGATGCTCGTGTGGGGTGCGGCGACCGCGTACGCGATCGCCCTCGTGTCATTCACGATGCTCCTCGCACGCAAGGCGGACGCGGGCGTCGCGGCGCGCCAGGCCGCCGTCGTCGGCGCAGGTGCCCCGGCTCCTGGTGCCGCAGACCTCGACCCTGCCTCGCCCACCCCGGGCCGCGCGAAGGCCGAGGGCATCGCGCGCTCGACCGTGCTCGTCGGTCTCGCGCTGCACGCGGGCGCCGTCGTGACGCGCGGCATCGCGGCGGGTCGGGCCCCGTGGGCCAACCTCTACGAGTTCGTGCTCGTCGGGGCGCTCGTCGCGGTCCTCGTGCTCGTCGCGCTCGAGCGGCGTCGCACGATCCCCTTCCTCGGCACGGCCGTCATGGGCATCGTCGTGCTGTTCCTCGCGGTCGCGCAGGTCAACTTCTTCGTCCCGGCCGACGGCGTCCAGCCTGCGTTGCAGTCCTACTGGCTCGTGATCCACGTGGGCGTCGCGGTCATCGCGACCGGGGTGTTCACGGTCGGCTTCGTGACCTCGGTGCTCCAGCTGCTGCGCGCGGGACGAGCCCGCGGCGGTGCGCTTGCGAGCCCGCGCTGGGGCTGGCTCGCCACGACCCCGGGCGTCGGCGCTCTCGAGAGCCTCGCGTTCCGCCTCAACGCGGTCGGCTTCGTGCTGTGGAGCTTCACGCTCGTCGCGGGCGCGATCTGGGCCGAGCACGCGTGGGGCCGCTACTGGGGCTGGGACCCCAAGGAGGTCTGGACCTTCGTCATCTGGGTCGTCTACGCGGGCTACCTGCACGCCCGGACGACCCGTGGCTGGGCGGGCGCGCGCGCCGCGTGGCTCGTCGTGGTCGCCTACGTGTGCGTGATCATCAACTTCACGCTCGTCAACCTGCTGTTCCCGGGCCTGCACACCTACGCGACGTAGTCGCCCGCAGCGCCGGCCGCAACAAGGGCGCGGACCACGGCCTCGTGGTCAGGTGCGCGGTGGTCAGGTGCGGGGCGGTCAGGCGCGCGGGGCGTCGTCGTCGGTCTCGCGGCGCTTGCGCTCCTGCTCCGCACGGCGGCGCTCCTGCTCGAGCCGCCAGAGGAACTCGGGGTCGTCGTCGGGCGCGAGCGGGCCGGGACGCGAGGCCGGTGCCGCAGGACCGGCAGGCCCGGCCGAGGGGCGCGGTGCGGTGCGGTTCTTGCGCGCGAAGCGCACCGCGAGCCACGCGATCGAGCCGAGCGGCGGGAAGAGCACGATGCCGAGGATCCACAGCGCGGGGTGCACGCCCAGACGGTCGTCGTCCTCGGAGTTGACGACGTCGACCACGGTGTAGACCACGAGCGCGATGACGGCCAGGATCGGCAGGTACCTCAGCATGCCTCCAGCCTAGGCGTCCGGGGCAGGCGCGGGGGAACGTACCCTGGACGGGTGCCCTTCGTGACCTACTCCGTGCTGCGCCTCGGCCTCGTCGCGGCGACGATCGCCGTGCTGTGGCTCGTGGGCGTGCGCCATTGGCTCGCGCTCGCGGGCTTCGGCGTCGTGATCGGCGCGGCCCTCGCCTACCTGCTGCTCGCGCGCCAGCGTGACGCCGCGGTCGCCTACCTCGCCGAGCGTGCGCAGCGCCGCAAGGTCGCGGGCGAGGACGAAGAGGTCGAGGACGCGCTCGTCGAGGGCGTCGGCACGCAGGACGAGCCCACGCCCCCGGACACCGACTAGAGCGCGAGCCCGATCCCGAGCAGGACCCCGTACCCGAGCGCGACGAGCCCGGTCCCCGCGAGCACGGGCAGCAGGAGGCGTCCGCGTGCCCCCGCGAGCACAGTGAGCGACAGCAGCGTCACGGGCAGCGTCAGCAGAAGAACGAGGAGCGCCCACGGTGCCGCGACCGCGCACACCGCACCGAGTGCGAGCGCGCCGAGCAGCTCGAGCGCGAACAGCCGCCGTGCGTGCCGCTCGCCGAGGCGCACCGCGAGGGTGCGCTTGCCCGCGAGGGAGTCCTTGGGTGCGTCGCGCAGGTTGTTGGCCATGAGCAGGGCGCAGGCGTTGAGACCCACGCCCGTCGCACCGACCCACGCGGGCCACGGCACGACAAGCGCCTGGGTGTAGGTCGTGCCGACCGTCGCGACGAAGCCGAAGAACACGAGCACCCCGAGCTCGCCGAGCCCGAGGTACCCGTACGGGCGCCGACCTCCGGTGTAGAACCACGCAGCGGCGATCGCCGCAGCGCCGACCGCGAGCAGCCACCACTGCCCGACGAGCGCGACGAGCACGAGACCCAGCACGCCCGCGAGGCCGAGCGCGCCGATCGCTGCCACGAGCACGTGCTGGGGCCGCGCGGCACCTGAGGCCGTGAGCCGCATCGGGCCCACCCGGTCGAGGTCGGTCCCGCGCACCCCGTCGGAGTAGTCGTTCGCGTAGTTGACCCCGACCTGGAGCGCGAGCGCGAGCCCCGCCGCGAGGAGCGCGCGCCCGAGGTGCGCACCACCCGCGAAGGCCGCTGCGCCGGTCCCGACGAGCACGGGCGCGAGTGCCGCGGGCAGGGTCCGGGGTCGGGCCCCCGAGACCCACTCGCTCGCTGTCGCCATCACGCACCTCCGGTCCGGGGTCGCCCCGGTGCTCGTTCGTCCTGTGCCTGCGCCGCGATCCGCGCGACCGCACGCCGGTCGACCTTCCCTGGCCCCCGTGCAGGGAGCTCTTCGACGACCACGAGACGGCGCGGCGCCGACCGTGCTCCCAGCGTAGGCGCCACACGGGCACGCACCTCCTCGAGCGAGGGAGCCTCGGCCCCGGGGGCCAGGACGAGCACGCCGACGACGACGGCGCCCCACTCGGGGTCGGGCACGCCCACGACGCACGCGTGGGCGACCTCGGGCAGCTCGGTGATCGTCGCCTCGACCGCGGCCGGGGCGACCTTGACCCCGCCCGTCACGATGACGTCGTCCGCGCGCCCGAGCACGTCGAGCACGCCGCCGCCGAGCCTGCCGAGGTCGTTCGTGCGCAACCACCGCACGCCGTCGTCGTCGACCGCGAAGGTGCGCGCGGTGAGCCCTGGCTCCCCGACGTACCCCGAGGCGAGCACGGGGCCCGCGAGGTGGATGCGTGCGTCGTCGTCGAGCCGCACCTGGACGCCGTCGAGCGGGACCCCGTCGTAGACGCACCCGCCCGCGGTCTCCGTCATGCCGTAGGTGAGCACGAGGCGGACGCTCGCCGCGCGGGCCTCGCGCACGAGTCGGGGGTCGGTCGCGGCGCCACCCACGAGCACCGCGTCGAAGCTTGCAAGTGCCGTGCGTCCGTGCGGGACCGCGAGCAGCCGGTGCAGCTGGGTCGGCACGAGCGAGGTGAGCCGGCGCGGACCCTCGAGACGCGCGGTCGCGGCCGCGAACGCTTCAGGCGTGAAGGGCGCGGTGAGGTCGAGCACGACCGGTGCGGTCCCCGCGAGGACCGAGCGGGTCAGCACCTGCAGCCCCGCGACGTGCTGGACAGGAAGGGCGAGGAGCCACTGCCCTGGCCCGCCGAGGCGCTCGGCCGTCGCGTCCGCCGAGGCCCGCAGGGCACCCGCGGTGAGCGCGACCGCACGCGGTTCGCCGGTCGAGCCCGAGGTCGTCACGACGAGCGCGACGTCGTCGTCGACGGCTCCCAGGTCGCGCGCCGGGGTGTCGGCCGCGACCGGTGCGAGCGGCGGTCCCGAGCCGTCCAGCGCGCTGGCCAGCGCCGTTGCGACAGCGTGCTCCTCGCCCGGGCGGACGGGCAGGATCCTGGGTCGGCGGCGCACACCACCAGGGTAGGAGGCGACGTAGGCTGTGCGGCGGACCGTCGCGCGCCGACGGGACTGCACGCACCTCGTAGGGAGAAGTTCAGTGACCCGAACCGCCCGCCGCACTCGTGCGCTCGCGCTGCCCGCCGCGGCCCTCCTCGCGCTCGTCGCGTGCTCGGCCCCGACCGAGCCCGAGGCGCCGCCGCCCGTGACGGTCACGCCCGAGGTCACCGAGTCCCGCACGACGCCGCCCGAGCCCGAGGCGCCCGCGATCGTCTGGCCGCTCACGGGTGAGCCGACCGACGAGGTTGCCGAGCGCCCCTCGCTCGCGGTCAAGGTCGAGAACACCTCCGCGGCGCGCCCCCAGTCGGGCCTCGAGGACGCCGACATCGTGTGGGAGACCGTCGTGGAGTTCTCGGTCCCGCGGTTCATCGCGGTGTTCCACTCGAAGTCGCCCGAGCGCATCGGCCCGATCCGTTCGGTGCGCCCGATGGACGCCGCGATCATCGCGCCGACGGGCGGGCTGCTCGCCGCCTCGGGAGGCCAGGGCGGCATCCTGCGCATGGTCCGCGACGCAGGGTCCCAGCTGCTCACGCATGACGGCGGTGCGGGCGGCTTCTACCGCTCGTCCGACCGGCGTGCACCGCACAACGTGTACTCCTCCGCGGCGGACCTGTGGGCCCAGGCGGACGACTCGCGCACGTCCCCGCCCCCCGCGCAGTTCGAGTACGCCGAGGACGTCGCCGGTGCGAGCGCCGC